>JALOTT010000007.1 GCA_025457745.1 Verrucomicrobiota bacterium | reverse complement strand
CAGGACTGGTGCATCAGCCGCCAGCTTTGGTGGGGGCATCGGATTCCGGTGTGGTATCGCAAGAGCAAAGACGAAGATGGAAGATCGAAGATGGAAGATGACGCGCGAGGCCACGCTGTTGATCCATCTTCCATTCTCCATTCTCCATCTTCAATCTATGTCGGCATTGACCCGCCGTCTGATCCTGAAAACTGGGCTCAAGACCCCGACGTGCTCGACACCTGGTTCAGTTCCTGGCTCTGGCCGTTTGCCACGATGGGTTGGACGGGCGACAAATTCCGAGACTCCAAAAACCCAACACTCCAAGCCTTTTATCCGACCACCGACCTCGTCACCGGGCCGGACATTATTTTCTTCTGGGTCGCCCGTATGATCATGGCGGGCTACGAGTTCATGGGCGATCTGCCGTTCCGCAACGTCTATTTCACCGGCATCATCCGTGACAAGCAGGGCCGCAAGATGTCCAAGACGCTCGGCAACTCGCCCGACCCGCTCGAACTGATCGCCAAATACGGCGCGGACGCCCTGCGCTTCGGCACGATGCGCAGCGCGCCGCTCGGCCAGGACGTGCTTTTCGACGAGAAGGACGTGGAACTGGGCCGCAACTTCTGCAACAAACTCTGGAACGCCTGTCGCTTCCGCCAGATGGTAGGGCAGGCGTCGCGCCTGTCTCCAACTGATTCCGGACAGACTTCAGAGAGTGAGACAGGCGCGACGCCTGTCCTACGTCACGAAGTCCAGGGCGAAATCAATCCCGCGCTCCTCACCAACGACGACAAGTGGATTCTGCTGAAGCTGCACCAGGCGATTCGCGAAATCACCGAAGCCTTCGCCGAATACAAATTCAGCGAGGCCACCGCCACGCTCTACCGCTTCTTTTGGAGCGAGTATTGCGATTGGTACGTGGAGGCGAGCAAGGCGGTGCTGTCTGGTAGCCGCCGAGGTAACGAGGCGGACGAAACTGCCACGCCGCCAAATCCGCCTCCTCACGTCGGCGGCTGCGAGGCGGCGCGCAAAGCCAACGCGCTTGCCGTGATTGATTTCGTGCTCTCGCACACGCTGCGGTTATTTCATCCGTTCCTGCCGTTCATCACGGAAGAGTTGTGGCACGGAATGGGTTACGCCACCGACATGCCGGAGAATCAGGGCGGGAAAACCATCATGAACGCGCCGTGGCCCAAGCCGTTCGACGGCGATTTCCGCGATGCTTACGCGCTGGACGATTGCTACCTGGAATTGGCCGAGCAGAAATACGAAGTCGTCACCCATGGCCGCAACCTGCGTCGCATCGGCAACATCCAGTCCGGCAAGAAAGTGAAGTTCGTCCTCAAGCCGAACCGTGAAATCCTGCCGCACGACGGCGAGGTCATCAAGCTTCTGCTCAACGCCGAAGCCATCGAAATCAAGGAGAACTACACCGCAAAGAAAGGCACGCCGACCGCGCACACGCCGCTGGGTGAACTGTTTCTGCCCTTGGAAGGGCTGGTGGACGTGGCTGCGGAAACCGCGCGCCTGCAAAAAGAGGTTGAGAAAGCAGAAGCCGAAATTGCGAAGGTGGAGCAAAAGCTCGCCAACCCAAACTTCACCCGGAAAGTTCCACCACAAGTTTTGCGGGAACACCAGGAACGCCTCGCCGAGTGGCAGGGCAAGCGCGACCACGCTCGGGCAGCGCTGGATGCTTTGGGAAGTTGAGTTGGGTTTCACTATGATGGTAGGGCGCGTCACTCCGTGCGCGCCACTATAGGATTCGTTGCGTTCCAGCGTGCATGGCGTGACGCGCCCTGCCTGATGTTCGCTGTCGAACAAAATTCTCTCGATCGTTTCGCAAGGAACAAGCTGAACAGTCGCAGGAGCGAAGCGTATCGTTCCCTGATCGCAAAACTTGCTTTGCCTTTCCGAGCACAGAGTGATACACCCGTTGCACAGTTGAAACGGGTACTGCTACCCGCGCGCCGCACAATGTCGAACTACTTCCCGAACGGACAGATGAATTTGTAGCTGCCTGATTCGACCGCCAACCCAATGCGGTCGCCTTCCTGGCGAAGCAACGATACGCCGGAAACTTTTGCTACTGGCTTGCCGCCCTCGGTGATTTCCCCCGCACTTGCGGTCGGCAGATAAACGGTCGCGGTCGTGTTCGCCGGAATCGTGGTTTTCAATTCGAACCGGCCAGCTTTCAACCGCCAGTTGCTGACGATGCGGCCGTGAATCGAATCATAATGCGCCTTCACCCAATTGATCGGTTCGCGCGCCGGGTTGCTGCCGGGTGTCGGTGGCGAGGGGCGGATGATAATGCGCTGATATCCCGGCCCATCCGTGTCAATGCCCGCCAAGGTTGAGAACATCCATTCGCCCACCGCGCCAAAGGCGTAATGTGAGAAGGAGTTCATGCCGGGATCGCCGAATCCTTTTTCCTTGGTGAAACTGTTCCAACGCTCCCAAATCGTGGTCGCGCCCTGCTCCACTTCGTAACCCCACGACGGGAACTTGCGACTTTGGAAATGCTTCACGGCGAGATCGTTTTCCCCAACGCTGGAAAGGACCGGCAACAGCGGGCGCGTTCCCAGAAAACCGGTCGTCATCCCGGAGTTGTCGGCGGTTTCTCCGGAGCGCAGTTTTTTGGCAAGAATCTTGCCGGAGGTCACGCGCAGTTCCCGCGGCAGCAAGTCCATTTGCAGCGCGAGGACGTAGGCAGTCTGGTTGTCCACGGTGAGCGAGCCATCGGGTTTCACGTATTCACGATTGAACGCTGCCTTAATCTGATTGAATGAATCACGATAGGATTGCGCCTCAGCGGGTTTGCCAATAGCCGCGGCCATTTCGCTCATGAGCCGCGCGCTGTAGGCAAAGTACGCGGTGTCAATAAACTCGAGGGGCGTCTTCGGACCAAACGAAAGCCAGTCGCCCCAGTCGTTGCCGTGCTTGACGCCGAGAAATTCCTTGCTCGTGGCCTTGCGCCAGTCGAGAAATTTTACCATGTAAGGCCAGCAACGTTCGATGATGCGTGTGTCGCCGTAGGCCCGCCAGAGGGTCCACGGACAAATGACCCCCGCATCGCACCACGCCGTGCCGAAATCCCAGCCGTGCTGAAAGGGATACGGCGCGTAACCTGGGAACGTGCCGCTCGGTCGCTGCGATTCCATCAACTCGCGCAGCCATTTGGTGTAAAACGCCGCCACGTCCGCGTTGTAGGTGGCGGCCCGGACAAATGCCTGGGCATCACCGGTCCAACCGAAGCGTTCGTCGCGCTGCGGACAATCCGTGGGCAGATCAATGAAGTTGGCCCGCTGGGTCCAGACGATGTTTTTGTAGAGCCGGTTGATGACCGGATCAGAGCACTCAAACCCGCCGGCCAGCGGTGTGTCGCTGTGCAGCACGATGCCTGTGATCGCGTCCTTTTCCGGCTTGCCGGGATAGCCGGTGACTTCGACATACTGAAAGCCGTGAAAGGTGAATCGCGGCGTGAAGGTTTCGCCGTCGCGGTCGCCACGCAAGACGTAATGATCAATGGCGCGGGCTTTCCGCAGGTTCTCGGTCATGAGCGTGCCGTTGGGATGCAACATTTCGCCGTAGCGCAATCGAATGCCAGTGCCCGCCAGCCCTTTGACTCTGAGCCGGATCGTGCCAGCGATATTCTGGCCGAGGTTGAAGAGGTAAACGCCGTTCGTTGGTGAAGTAATGGCGGTAGGTTTGATTTCCTCAATCGCCCGCACTGGCACGCCGGGAAACGCCTCCAATTTCGGCGGTGGCTTGAATCCGAGGTTCACGGGCCGGCCTTTGATCTGGAGTTTCTCGCCGGACTTCTCAGGGTTGCGAAACTCGTAGAACGTCGCCGGTTGTGGCCCGTTGTCCGGCGCGAGAATGGCTGGTTCCCAACCGCTGTCATCAAACGCCGATTCCGTCCAACCGCGCTGTGCCTTTCGTGCGTCGTAGAATTCGCCCATGAGAAAATCCGCCTCCTGAATCGGGCCGGCGCCGGTGACTTTCCAGGACTTGTCAGTGACGATGGTTTCGCGCGAACCGTCGGCGTATTCGATTTCCAGTTGCGCCATGAGCGCCGGGGTCTTGCCGTAGGTATAACGGCCAATTTTTTCCGTACCGATGCCGGTGAGCAACCCGAAGCCGATGTAGCCCGAATACCAACCGTCCGCCACCCACGCGCCGAGAGTGTTGTCGCCCTTCTTGATCATCGGCGTCACGTCGTAGGTCCAGTAGTAGGCCCGCTGGTGATAATCGGTCCAGCCCGGCGCGAAGAACGCGTCGCCTACGCGCTGGCCGTTCAGGTAAAGCTCGTAAATCCCCAGCGCGGTGGAGTAAATCGTGGCGCGTTTGACCGGCTTGGCGGCGGCGAACTCTTTCCGATACTGCCGGGCCGGCGGCAGGAAGAGCGTTTTGGAATCTTTGTGAACCGGCGCGGTGTCGCGGAAGCTGATGTACCCAGCCTGCCAGTCGGCGGTTTCAAGCAACCCCATCGCCCACGACGCAGGCTTGGTCCAACTGGATGCCTTGCCGGCCTTGTCCCAGACGCGAACCTTCCAGTAACACTGCTGGCGCGACCCGAGCGGTTGGCCGGCGTAAATCACGTTCACCGACTGGTCCCCGGCGACCTTGCCACTCTCCCAGAGATCGCCGGCGTTCTTCTTGAGCAACGCTTTGCTGCTGGCAACCAGCACTTGATAAGCCGTCTGCCGCTGGCCGCGCCCGTCTGACTCGATCCGCCACGTCAATCGTGGCCGGGCGTCGTCTATGCCCAGCGGGTTGACGCGGTACTCGCAGCGCAGGCCGTCCGGTTTCAGTTCGCCGGCAGCTGTTGAAAGGCCCGCCAGCAGGTAGGGGAAGAGCAAAGCGGCGAGGAGAGAAGGTTGTATTTTCATAGGTACGTCCCGAGTTCAAGCTTGCTTCCTTTCCCACGCTCGGTTACTGTCCCAATAACCACCCAAAGGAGGGCGCCAGAAACCTGCTTGTTTTTAATGCTGCGAGCCCTGATGATACCGCCAAGTTTAGACCAATCATCCATGCTTGCAATCATGCCAGGCTGGCAAAACCCGAGTGCCGCGCGCGGCGCTTTGACCCGCTTGCCCTTATGAACAAACGAACCATCTGGCGACAGCTCAACACCGCACAGTTGATTCTCATCGGTC
Organism: Verrucomicrobiota bacterium; assembly: GCA_025457745.1. GTDB lineage: Bacteria > Verrucomicrobiota > Verrucomicrobiia > Limisphaerales > JADLHS01 > JALOTT01. The sequence continues at coordinate 26,432 of JALOTT010000007.1, read as the reverse complement.
TGCTGCTGGTGGGCGTCGGTTTGGCGCTTTGGATCGAACGCACGCGCTCCAACGCCACCCATCGCAGTGACCAACTGGCCAGCAAAGTGGATCGCATCCATTACGACCTCACCCTCATGAGCGCCGCCGTGCGCGGACTTCTGCTCGATCCGAAGAGCGAAACTGACGAGAAACATAGTAGTACCGTTGAGAGTGATCTCACGGTGACGATAGACAACTTGCTGGATACCTATCGCGACCGGGATGAGTTGATGGTGGCGCTCAGAAACATGCGCGACTTTGCGACGGGTACGCTCCGCGCCTACCACGCCGACCTGATTCGAACACTGAAAGCCGACCGGGCCGCCGCCTTGGAATATCACAACAAGAACGACCAACTCATTCGCACGCGGCGCGATGACTTGTATCGTGAGCTGGCTCGACAGGTCTCGATCATGAGCACCGCTGAACAAATCCGGGCCCAGAATATCGCCGTCGCGGGGGGCGTGTTCATCGTCGTTGTGCTCATCGCCACCATCCTCGTGGGCCGTTTCCAACACACCTCCGTCAGTGAGCCGCTCGCCCAGATTAGCGCGGGCTTTGACCGGATGCGGCGCGGCGACTTTACGCAGCGCATCCAGATGCATCGCGACGATGAGTTTGGCGTGATGGCTGAAAATCTCAACCGGCTGGCCGATGATTTATCAGTGCTGGTCGGCCAGGTACAGCGCTCCGGCATCCAGGTCAACACCACCACCACCGAAATCGCCGCCACCGCCAAGGAACAGCAAAGCACGGCCAACCAAATTGCCGCCACCACCGCCGAAATCGGCGCCACTTCCAAGGAAATTTCCGCCACCTCCAAGGAATTGGACAAGACGATGAACGAAGTCAGTCAGGTGGCCGAGGACACCACGCAACTCGCCAACAGCGGCCAGAACGCCATCGGCCACATGGAATCCACCATGCGCCAGATCATGGAGGCATCCGGCGCCATTACCGCCAAGCTCGCCGTGTTGAGCGAGAAGACCGCGAATATCAACTCCGTCGTCACCACCATCACGAAAGTCGCCGACCAGACCAATCTGCTTTCCCTCAACGCCGCGATTGAAGCCGAGAAGGCCGGCGAATACGGATTGGGCTTCGCCGTCGTGGCCATGGAAATCCGCCGGCTGGCCGACCAGACCGCCGTGGCCACCTACGACATCGAAAAAATGGTCAAGGAAATGCAGTCCGCCGTCGCCGCCGGCGTGATGGGCATGGATAAATTTTCCGAGGAAGCGCGGCGCGGCGTGGAGGAAATCCGGCAGGTAAGCACGCAACTGGCGCAAATCATTCACCAGGTGCAGACGCTCACGCCGCGTTTCCAGACGGTCAACGAAGGCATGCACGCGCAGGCCACCGGCGCGCAGCAAATCAGCGAAACCCTCACCCAGTTGAGCGAGGCGGCGCAGCAGACCGCCGAGTCGCTCCGCCAGTCCAATCTCGCCATCGAGCAGCTCAACGGCGCGGCGCGCGGCCTGCAAACCAGCGTGACGCGCTTCAAGTTGGAGGCCTCGTGAGATCATGTTGTTCCTGCTGTTCCAAATCGGCAATGACCGCTACGCGCTGGAGGCGAGTCATGCCGTCGAGGTCATTCCCCTGCTGGCGCTGAAGAATATTCCGCACGCGCCGCGCGGGGTGGCCGGCATTTTCAATTATCGCGGCCAGCCCGTGACCGCGCTCGACCTGTGCGAACTCACCTTGGGCCGCCCGGCGTGCGAGCGTCTCAGCACCCGCATCATTGTTGTCCGTTACAGTCGAGAGCCAAATCCGCCCCCGACCCCCGACCCTCGCCCCTCGACCCTGTTGGGAATCATTGCCGAGCACGCCACCGAAATGATGCGCCGCGACGAGCGCGACTTCGTGGACTCGGGCGTGAAGGTCGGCAGCGCGCCGTACCTCGGCCCGGTGTTGATGGACGACAAGGGCGCCATTCAGTTGCTCCACGCCGAACATCTGTTGGCCGATGGTGTGCGCGAACTCTTGTTCGCGGGGACTCCGGGGGCGTAAATGTTCCCTGCCTCTGAATCGCGGGTCGAGAACCGGCCAAGCAGGTGCGGGAAACGAGCGCGGAGGAGAATGTTTTTAGGCAACACGACTTTCCGGCTTCAAGGAATTTGGTAGCAACGATAAAATCGCCGGGCCTGACCCGCCGCCGCCGTAACTCAAAAGGGGGTGTTACCCAAGTCGAGGCCGGAAAATGCTCCGGTTGACTCTAAAGTGGTGCGTTGGGGGTCAACAACTTCGCCGCTTGCGGCTCAATTCGTTCCTCAGCTTCTCCAGCGGCAGCGTGTTGATCACATCCGACTTTTCCAGCCAGCCTTTGCGCGCAACGCCGACGCCGAGGCGCAGGAACATCGCGTGCTCGTTGCGGTGCGCGTCGGGGTTGATGACGCACTTCACGCCCTTGGATTTCGCGTAAGGCCAGAGCCGCCAGTCGAGGTCGAAGCGATGCGGATTGCAGTTGAGTTCAATCCACGTTCCGGTTTCGGCGCAGGCGTCAATCACCGCTTGCTGGTTCACGGGATACGCTTCGCGCTCCAGCAGCAAGCGGCCCGTCAGGTGGCCGAGCAGGTGGACAAATTTGTTCTCCGCCGCGCGGATGAGTCGCTTCGTGTTCTCGGCTTCGTTGTTCGCCGCGACGTGCAGGCTGGCAACAACCACGTCCAGTTCCGCGAGCAGATCGTCGTCGAAATCCAATCTGTCCTTGAGGATGTCCACTTCCACGCCTGTGAGCAGACGGAAATCACCGCCGCGCGCGGCGAGTTGTTCGTTGACCTTTTTGATTTCCTTGAGCTGTTCGCGAACGCGTTGCGTGTCGAGGCCATTCGCCTGAAACGATGACTTCGAGTGATCGGTGATGGCCCAGTATTCGAGGCCAAGTTCCTCCATGTGCGCGGCGATTTCCGCTGGCCGGTTGTGTCCGTCGCTCCAGGTCGAGTGGTTGTGCAGCGAACCACGCAGGTCGGGCCATTCGATGAGTTTGGGCAACTCGCCCTTTTCTCCGGCGGCGAATTCGCCGTGGTCCTCGCGCAGTTCCGGCGGGACCTCGGGCAAATCCAGCTTCGCAAAAATTTCCGCTTCGTCCCGGCACGATACGAGCAATTTTGAGTCGCGCGTTTCCTCCTTGGATTTGAACAAGCCGTATTCGTTGAGCCGCAGTCCACGGGCGATGGCCCGCGAGCGCATGACGATGTTGTGCTCCTTGCTGCCGGTGAAATACGCGAGGGCGAAAGGGAATTCCTTGTCGCTCACCACGCGCAGATCGGCCTGGATGCCACCTTCCAGAATGACGCTGGCCTTGGTCTCGCCCTTGGCAATTACCTTGAGGATGCCGGGTTGCTGTGTGAAAAATTCAATGACCTCCGCCGGCTTTGACGATGACGCCAACAAGTCAATATCGCCAATGACTTCCTTCCAACGGCGCAGGCTGCCGGCGGTGCTGCAACGAATCACGTCCGGATGCGAGCGCAGGCTTTCGAGCAACGGCTCGGCGGCGGCGAGCGCACCGGCGAGGAGATGTTTGGAAGCGTATTGGCGTTTGCGTTCGATGCCTTCGAGGAGGTTGGTCTGCGTTTTTTCGCCGAAGCCTTCCAGTTCTGCGACCTTGCCGGCCTTGCACGCCGCTTCGAGTTTTTCAATCGAATCAACGCCGAGATGCTTTTGCAGCGCCTGGATTTTTTTGGGGCCGAGACCGGGAATCTCCAACATTTCAACGAGGCCGGGTGGAATGGACGCCTTCAATTCGTCGTAGTAAGCCAGCTTGCCGGTCTGGACCAGTTCGGTGATTTTCTTTTCGAGCGCCTCGCCGATGCCCTTGATTTCGCCCAGCCGCACTTCGGCGACGAGTTTGGCCAGCGGCTCACTCAAACTTTCCAGCGTGCGCGCGGCGTTGAGGTAGGCGCGTGTCTTGAAAGGATTCTCGCCCTTCAACTCCAGCAAAGTGCCAATCTCAACGAGCACTTCGGCGACTTTGTCTTTGTCCATAGAGCAATCAATTCCTTGACCGGCGGAAGAACAGATTAGCCGACAACAATCCGAGCAAGAGCAACGCGCCGCTGCCTGGTTCCGGCACGCCCGCCCGGGTGTAACCCATGACGTCGAAGGCGCGCAGGTCTGCGTTGCTGATTTGGCGTTGCGAGCCGGGGAAAGTTTCGGGGCTCATCAATCCGACGAAAGTGAATTCCTTCCAGTGCCTCGCTTGGTATCCCGAGCCGTAAACCACGCCGGTCGCAAATCGAGCAAGGGATGTGGCTCCGCCATCCACGGAAAAGAACTTGTCCCGCCCGTCGGCGGTCACGTCGGAAAAGCCCGCGCCCGCAGCTAAGCTGTTCGCGGAGTAGCGGAAGAGGTCGAGAATGGTGGAGGGAATCTGCGCGGTGGCCAGACCGCCGTTCCGCGCCTCCAGCTCATCAACCGCGCTGACAAATCCCAGCGCGTGACCCAACTCGTGCGCCGCCACTGACACAAAATCGAATTGTCCGGATGTCGTGCCATCAGTGGGATTGAAGTCGAAGGGGAGATTGGAGTTGAACCGGACAGTGGCGTCGGCTGCCGCGCCGGGGCCGAGCAAATCCAACGCCTTGGCGTTGGCCTGTGTCAGGTAAACGGGCGACAGACTGTTCACGTAAGGCGTGCCGCTGTTGGCGCCATTAGGGTTATCGCTGGTGTGATTGATGAGTCGGCTATATTCTGGGCCGCTCTGCAGGTGCGCGCAAGCCAAGGCGTCATCGGCGGAGGTGGCGCTGGCGTTGAGCGCGGCTGCTACCGAAGCGTACGATTGCTGCACATAGGGAGCACCCGTTTCGCCGAGAACGCCCGAACCGAGCGGAAGGTAGCCGACGATGACATTCACCACGATGTCGTTGACGAGAACCGCCGACCAGCGGTCTGCCGCGACGGCAAACCCGTCCATCACATACTGCGGTGTTCCGGGATCGGGGAGAAAATTAAAGGCGAGGTTGCCGCGCGCCGTCACGCTGACCCACAGACACATGCCGAGGAGACTCTGGAACGTCCGGGAACGAACTTTCATGCAGCCAAAATTGCCGCACATGCATTGCGGCGTCCAATCATTTTCGGAAATCTTGGCCGGAATAAGGCTCGCCGATTGCGTGCGCGGCGTGTTAGCTCTTACATGACGACGCAAAGAACATGCACAAGCGAATCGCACTTCCCATCGCAATGACCATCGCCGGCTCGGACAGCGGGGGCGGCGCGGGCATTCAAGCAGACCTGAAAACTTTTGCCGCGCTTGGGGTCCACGGCACCAGTGCGATCACCTGCATCACGGCGCAGAATCCGAAACGGGTCACGGGCATTCAATCAGTTCGCGCCGACATGGTGCGACGGCAGATCGAAGCCGTCTTTGCTGAACTGCGCCCCGCCGCCGTGAAAACCGGAATGTTGTTCTCCGCCGAAATCATCGGCGTGGTCGCGGATTCTTTCGCGGTCGGCAAACGTCCGCCTTCACTTCGTTTCGGCGCGACAAGCCCGCCGCTGGTCGTTGATCCGGTCATGGTCGCCACGAGTGGCGCGGCGTTGCTGAAGCCCAATGCAATCCGAGTTTTGAAAGAGCGCCTGCTTCCGCTCGCCACGCTCGTCACGCCTAATCTCGACGAAGCGGAAATCCTCGTGGGCCGCAAACTACGGACCCTCGACGACTTGCGCGACGCCGCGCGGGAAACTCATGAACGTTTCGGTTGCGCCGCGCTCGTCAAGGGCGGTCACTTGCGCACCGTAACCGAAGCCGTGGACGTTTTCTTTGACGGCCATGAGTTGACCGTGCTCCGGGCACGGCGCGTGCGCGGCGTGTCCACGCATGGCACGGGTTGCACGTATTCGGCGGCGATTACCGCGTTGCTCGCCTTGGGCCATCCGTTGCCGCGCGCGGTGGAACTGGCCAAGGGTCATGTTACGCGGGCCATTGCGCGAAGTTACCTTGCCCGGGGGCACGCCGTTTTGCAGCCGTTCGGGAACTGATGATTTTTCTTTGAGCGGACACACGGGTTTGGTGGTATAATCACCAGTGAAACAGATTATGAAAACGATGAAACGCTTCTCCGCTGCGTTGGCACTTGCCGGCGCACTCGCCCTACCGTTGGGCAGCAACGCCGAAACCAACACCGACACCAAAGCCGGGACAGTCAAACCCTACCCGCTCGAAAGGTGCGTGGTTTCCGGCGAAAAACTCGGTGAGATGGGCAAGCCCTATGTCTTCACGCACGAGGGCCGCGAAATCAAACTCTGCTGCAAGTCCTGCCTCAAGGAATTCAAGAAAGACCCGGCCAAATACGTGAAGAAAATCGAAGAGGCCGAAGCCAAGGCGAAGAAATGATCACCCCGCCGGTTTCGTTCCGGCACGAGCCAACGTGAAACAGTTCTCAGCCATCCTTTTCAGCCTGCTGTTCGTATGGATGCAGACGGTTGCCGCGCGCCAAACTTTCCCGGCCAGTGCCGGGTGCGCGGCGGGGGCCGGCTGCGGTTGCGGCCAGAAGGATTGCTGCGTCACACCCTCGTCGCCGGATTCGCAACCGGGAACCGCAACGCCGGTTCCCGCCAGTTTTCAAAATCAGCTTTCGATTCCTGCTCCCGCCGCGCTGGCCTGGACTTTGCCCGGCGTCGAGGCGCAAACTTTTTCTCCTGTCATTTCTCCTTCGCTGACGGTGCCGGGTGTGCCGCTTTTCACGCGGCATTGCGCCCCGCTCGTCTGAGTTTTCCCGCCTGAACGCCCGCAGTGTGTACCGCGCAGGTGCATTGCGGATTTCCTTTTCGTCGCTGCGCGAGTATGTCATACGAAAACCATGAAAGCAGTTGTCCAAGCCATCTTAATCCTGACCGGCCTTGCGCTTGCCAATCCGGCGGTGCGCGGCGAGCCGGCCACAAACGTCGTGCCGGTCACGCCCACGTTCATCGCCCAACTTGCCGAGGAAATGCGTAGAAACCACCCCGCGTTGCTGGCCGCGGCCGCGCGCGCCAACGCCGCCGCCGCCAACGCCGCCGCGGTGCGCTCGTGGGACGACCCCTCGGTTCGCGTCGGCGGCATGGCCGCGCGTGAAGCCATGCGCGCTGACGAAGGCGATTTGATTTACGGCGTTGAGCAGAAACTCCCGCTTTTCGGCAAGCCCGCGCTCGCCCGAGCGGCGGCGCAAAGCGAGTTCGCCACCGAGCAGGCAAATGCGGATTACCAGTTTCAAACGCTCCGCAGCGATCTCGCCAAGACGATCTTCAAAACCGCCCTGGCCCACCGCGTCGTCGAGATCGGCCAGCAGGATGGCGAGTGGCTGCAAACGATGGTCAGCGCGACGGAAGCCAGATACCGGACGGACGAAGCGACGCTGGCTGAGTTGCTCGAATTGCAAAATGAACTGTCCAAGCGGACCAATCAGTTGCGCACGGACCTCGCGCTGCGCGGGAACGAGGAGTTCACGTTGAACCGCCTGCTCAACCGCGACCCGCGTTCGCCGTGGCCCGCGTTGCAATTGCCCGCCGTCGCGCCGGCCATCGCTTACAGCGAACGGCTTGTGGACTTCAGTCTGAAATACGAACCAAAGACTCTCGTGATGAGACAGCAGGTCAAGCAGGCCGAAGCCGCCGCCAAACTCACGCGGCGGCAGCGGCTGCCGGATTTCAGCGCCGGACTGGAGGCGCGCAATTACACCGGCGACGGGTCGTTCCGTCAGGGTATGTTCGTGCTGAACTTCAATCTGCCGTGGGGCAACGGGGAAAGGTATCGCAATGACATCCGCCGCGAAGAAGCGAAGCAACGCGCAGCCGAACTGGACCTGACCGACTGGCAATTGTCCGCACGACAGGAGGTGCATCATCTCACGGTCGCGATTGACGCCGTGCGCCGCGAGGCGTTGCTCTACCGTGATGAAATTATTCCGCGCAGCGAGCAGGCGCTGGCCAGCGCGCGGTCGGCGTGGGAAACGGGCCGGCGCACGTTGCGCGAAGTATTGGAGACGCGCCGGATGCTGCTCGACGCCCGGCTGATGTATGCCCGCGCCGTGGCCGAGCAATACACGATGATGTCCGAACTCGTCTTGTGCTGCGGCATGGGTGATTTTGAATCGTTGCAAATGATCGGTGCGGACATCCAACCGGAGACGGCTCAACCCAAGAATTGAAATCACACCTCACTATGATCACTGCAACCGTAAACAAGAACCGCCGCCTGCTCGCCAACACATCGCTCGCGCTGCTCGCGTTGGCGCTGGCTTTCTTCGCCGTTTCCTGCGGCAGTCACTCGGACGAATCAAAAGTTGCTGAAAAAACTCTCTACACCTGCGGCATGCACCCGCAGGTCATCCAGGATCATCCCGGCAACTGTCCGATTTGCGGGATGAAGCTCACCCCCATTCGCAACCAAGCCGCCGGCGCGACCAACGTCGCGGCCACCACCACGACGGCCACGGCCACCATCGCGATTGATCCGGTGACGATGCAGAACATGGGCTTCCGCTCAGACGTGGTGCGGCGTGGCCCGCTGCGCCGCGCGATCCGCACGGTCGCCGTCGTGGACTACGACGAGACCGCGCTGCACGAGGTGACGACCAAGTTCAAAGGCTGGATCGAGAAGCTCGACGTGGATGCGACCGGCAAACAAGTCCATCGCGGCGAGCCGTTGTTTGAAATTTATTCGCCGGAACTTTACAGCGCGCAGGTGGAATTCCTGTTGGCGCTTGGTTCATCCACAAACGCGCCCGCCAGCGGCGAGGCCCTCAAGACCAGCGCGCGCGCCAAGTTGAAATTCTTCGACATTTCCGACGAGCAGATTGCGGACTTGGAAAAGACTCGCGAGGCACGGCGCACGTTGCGCGTCAGCTCACCGGCGGACGGCTTCGTGGTCGAAAAGATGGTTGTGCAAGGGCAGATGGTGGAATCGGGCATGAAGCTCTATCGCATCGCGGACATCGGGCTGGTGTGGGTGTTCGCGCAGATTTATGAGAAAGACCTGCCCTTCGTGAAGCTTGGTCAGGAGGCGACCGTGGGTCTGTCGTATTTGCCCGACCGCAAATTCCGCGGGCGCGTCACCTTCATTTACCCGACGGTGGACGAGCGCACTCGCACCGCGCGCGTGCGCCTGGAATTTCACAATCCGGGTTTCTTCCTCAAGCCCGGCATGTTCGCGACGGCGGAGATGGAAGCGGAACTCGCGCCCGACGTGTTACTCGTGCCCGACATGGCGGTGTTGCGTAGTGGAGAGAAGAACACGGTGTTCGTCGCGCTCGACGGCGGGAAGTTCGAGCCGCGCACTATCACGCTCGGCCCGCGCGCGGAACACGACACGTATCAAGTCCTCAGCGGTTTGAGCGAAGGTGAGCGCGTTGTCACGTCCGGCCAGTTCATGCTCGATTCGGAAAGCCAGTTGCGCGAAGCCATTCAGAAAATGCTGAATCCGAACGCGCATGACAGCGGGCAAGGTAGGGCGGGCAGTCCTCTGCCCGCCACCAGCGCGGTAAAATCGGAAGACGGCGCGCACGGAGTGACGCGCCCCACCTCTGGACCGGCTTCCGCTCCACCGACCAACGCGCCGACCGCAGCTTACATCTGCCCGATGCCGGAGCACGTTTCGATTCGTTACGATCATCCGGGCAAGTGTCCGCTGTGCGGCATGATACTCGTGCCGGTCACGGCAGAGACGCTCGCCAAACTCCAGCCGGGCGGGCACGTCCAATACTACGCTTGTCCAATGACAGAGAACTGTCCGACGCCCGGTCACGGCGTCGTGAAGCATGACAAACCGGGCAAATGTCCGGTCTGCGGCATGACTCTGATTCCCGTGATGGAAACGCCAAAGCCGACACCAACGGAGTCAACCAAGCCCGCTGAAACCACAGCGCAACTTTACACCTGTCCAATGCCTGAGGACGCCGACGTGGTTTCGGACAAGCCGGGCGATTGCTCCAAGTGCGGCATGAAACTCGTCGAGACAAGCAAGGTGGCGCACGGAAAAATCGCGGAGGAGAATTGGCGCAAGCAACGCGCGGCTTCCGCACCGCAACACCAACATTGAGATCACGGATGCGAACCCAATCAAGCATCATCCGCTGCTGTGACAGCCCGTCAGGGCGACAGATAATAGCCCACCGTTTTAACGGTCGGTCCGCGGTGCGCGGTCCGTCGAGTCCCGTCAGGGACGAAAGAAAACGCAACCATGCCGGGCTGGCGGAGAAGTTTTCTTCCGTCCCTACGGGACTTGTCCTCTCTATAACCGGCGACCCCAGCGATAAATCGCTGGGCTATTTTCTTCCGCCCTGCCGGGCTTGGTTTTCGCCGGCTGACCAATCCAATCATTTCCCATGCTCACGCGCCTCATAGATTTTTCGCTCAAGAACAAGTTTATCGTCCTGCTCACGACGATCGCGCTCGTACTTGGCGGCGTTTACGCGGTGCGCAATATTCCACTCGACGCCATTCCCGATCTCTCGGACGTGCAGGTCATCGTCTATACCGAGTGGCCCGGCCAGGCGCCGCAACTCGTCGAGGACCAGGTTACTTATCCGATCACGACGAAAATGCTGTCCGTCCCCTTCGCGAAGGTCGTGCGCGGCTATTCGTTTTACGGGTTCAGTTTCGTCTATGTGATCTTCGAGGACGGCACGGATCCCTATTGGGCGCGCAGTCGGGTGCTCGAATATCTCAGCGGCTTGAGCGCGCGGTTGCCCAAGGGCGTCTCGCCCACGCTTGGTCCGGACGCGACCGGCGTCGGTTGGGCGTTCATGTATTCGATTAACTCGACCAATCGCAGCCTCGCCGAGTTGCGCTCGTTCCAGGACTGGTATCTCAAATATCAACTCAACTCCGTCGAGGGCGTTGCGGAAGTCGCGTCCGTCGGCGGCTTCGTGAAGCAATATCAAGTCAGCGTGGACCCGACCAAGCTGCGCGCTTACGACCTCTCCATCTCGGAAGTGAAAATGGCCATCGAGCGCAGCAACGGCGAAGTCGGCGGGCGCTCGCTCGAAATGGCGGAGAAGGAATTCATCCTCCGCGTTCGCGGCTACGTGGAAAGCCTCGACGACTTGCGCAAAGTCGCCGTCGGCGTCGGTATGAACGGTGTGCCCATCCTGCTCGGCGATGTGGCTAACGTGCAGTTCGGGCCGGACATGCGCCGCGGCGTCGCCGAGTGGAATGGCGAAGGCGAAACCGTCGGCGGCATTGTGGTCGTGCGCTACGGCGCGAACGCACGGCAGGTCATCCTCGACGTAAAGAAGCGGCTGGACGAGGCGATGAAAGGATTGCCGACGGACGTGACGCATCAAATCGCCTACGACCGCAGCGCGCTGATAAATCGCGCGGTGAAAACGCTGGAGGAAAAGCTGATCGAAGAAAGCATTGTCGTGGCGCTGGTCTGCCTCGCGTTTCTGTTGCACCTGCGGAGTTCGTTCGTCGCGATTCTCATTCTGCCCATCGCGGTGCTGATTTCGTTCCTCGTCATGTTTGGCCAGGGCATCAGTTCGAACATCATGTCGCTGGGCGGCATTGCCATCGCCATCGGCGCGATGGTGGATGCGGTCATCATCATGATCGAGAACGCGCACAAGCATCTCGAACGCGACGCGGGCAGAAAACCGCATTGGGAAATCATCCGCGACGCGGCGGTCGAGGTCGGGCCGACGCTTTTTTACTCGCTGCTCGTGATCACGGTGTCATTCATTCCGGTATTTACCTTGCAGGCGCAGGAGGGCCGGTTGTTCAAGCCGCTGGCGTTCACGAAAACGTATGCGATGGCGGCGGCGGCGCTGCTCTCGGTTACGCTCGCGCCCGTGCTGATGGGCTTTTTCATTCGCGGCAGAATTCCGGCGGAGGAAAAGAACCTGATCAATCGCCTGCTTATCTGGCTCTATCATCCGGTGATTGACTGGACCATCCGCTGGCGCAAGACGGTCATCCTCGGCGCCGGGCTGATCGTCGCGTGGGTTTTCTTTCCGTGGAACTGGCTGGTCACGAACCGCCTCGCGGACGGCCAGGCGAAAACCGTTGCCGGAACAGTCGGGCGATTTTTCCCGTATCAGAGCCTCGGCTCGGAATTCATGCCGCCGCTTTACGAAGGCGATTTGCTTTACATGCCGACGACGTTTCCCGGCATCTCGCCCACCAAGTCGCGCGAAATTCTCCAGCAGACCGACAAGATCATCAAGTCGTTCCCCGAAGTGCATCACGTCTTCGGCAAGGTGGGCCGCGCCGAAACCGCCACCGACCCCGCGCCGATGGACATGATCGAGACGACCGTCATGCTCAAGGACGAAAAGGACTGGCCCGTCGTGGACATCAAGGACGCCGACGGCAAAGTCGTCGCGCACCGCCGCCGCACGCCGGACGAACTCGCGGACGCAATGAATTCCGCGATCCAGTTCCCTGGCTTGAACAACGCCTGGACGATGCCGATCAAGACGCGCATTGACATGCTCGCCACCGGCATCAAGACGCCCGTCGGGATCAAGGTCGCCGGGCCGAATCTCGCCGAGTTGGAGCGCGTGGCGTCCGAGATCGAGGCTGTGGTCAAAACCGTGCCCGGCACATTGAGCGCGTATGCCGAGCGCGTGATGGGCGGCAATTACGTCGAGTTCAAGATCAACCGTGATGAGATCGCGCGGTACGGTCTGACCATCGGCGCAGTGCAGGATGTTTTGGAAGTGGCGCTGGGCGGGATGCCGTTGACGACGACGGTCGAGGGCCTGGAGCGTTACTCGATCAACCTGCGTTACGACCGTGACTTCCGGGAAAATCTTGAAGCGTTGCACGAAATAATCATTCCCACGCCGACGGGTGCGCAAGTGCCGCTCGGCCAGCTCGCAAGAATTGACGTGGTGCGCGCGCCGATGGGCATAAAGAGCGAAGCCGCCGTTCCCAACGCGTGGATTTACGTGGACGTGAAAGGCGTGGACATCGGCACCTACGTGCAGATGGCGCGGCGAGCGGTCAACGAAGCCGTGGCGCGCGGCACGGTCAAACTGCCGAACGGCTACAACATTTTTTGGAGCGGCCAGTACGAATACATGCTGCGCGCCCAGCAGCGCTTGATGATCGTCGTGCCGCTCACGCTGCTGATCATCGTGCTGATCATCTACCTTAACACGCGCTCGGCGATCAAAACCGCCATCGTGATGCTGGCCGTGCCGTTCTCGCTGGTCGGCGCGTTCACGCTGATCTATTTGCTGAATTACAACCTCAGCGTGGCTGTGTGGGTGGGCATCATCGCCCTGGCCGGTCTCGACGCGGAAACCGGCGTGGTCATGTTGCTCTATCTCGATCTCGCCTATGCGCAGTGGATCAAGGAGGGAAAAATGCGCAACCTCACCGACCTGCGCGACGCCATCTATCACGGCGCCGTGAAACGCGTCCGCCCGAAAGCCATGACCGCGTCGGTCATCATTGCCGGCTTGCTGCCGATTCTCTGGAGTCACGGCGCCGGCGCCGACGTGATGAAACGCATCGCCGTGCCGATGGTCGGCGGCGTGGTGACTTCGCTGATCATGGAACTGGCGGTGTATCCGGCGATTTTCTACGTGTGGCGCGCGAGACGGATGGGCAAATGACTGAACGGAGAACTGGGGAAAATTTGCAGTCTAAATTAACCCGGAACCTTGCAGTCCATCCCGGCTCACGGAATTGACATTGCGCGTCGAGAAGTTCGCTGTCCAGCGGAAACAAACGGGGCGCGGCCCTGTCTTGTCACGCCCCAACCCAGCGCCAGCGGCATTTTCGTTTGTAGGAGTCAAGGTGACGAGACTCTTTCTAACCTGGGATTCCCGATTTTCAGTCAGAGACTTCTCACGTCGTCTCCTGCAATTCCTCTCATCAGCACCGGGCTTCAGCCCGGTTTGAATGAGGGGTTTTACGCTGCGATTGATTTTGCGACCAACGCTTCCACCGCGGCCGGCAATGGCTCGCAAAGTTCCTCGAAGCGCGCGCGGTCGGAGCAGGAAAAACACACGTCCAGCAAATCCGCCACGACAAAATCCGCCAGGGTCGCTGAGACCAAAGCCAGGCCCCCAGCCGGAGCGACGCGGTGAATTGACCGGTTCTCATATCAACACGCCTATCATCGGCAGGGCATGATTGCAGATGGCACCTGTCCGGTTGTGGTCATTGATCGTGAAACCATTGAGCGCAGCGATGCCGACGACTTGAAACAGTTGCCAATCCACAAAGGCTAAGGTCGTTGAGGGAGTTTGGATCATTCCCCCCGCGCCGCCGCCTCGTCGCGGTAACGGTAGCGCGCGGCGATAAGGGTGAACAGGATCGCCACCACAAACGTCAGTCCCGCGTAGAGATAAAACCGGCCTGTGCTCACCGAGGCCCCATGTGCGGCTCCGGCGGCGGCTCCGGGCAGGAGTTTGGTAATGGCCGTGACCAGCAGGTTGCCGAACGCCACGGTCAACAGCCAGAAGCTCATGATGATGCTCTTCATTTCCGGCGCGGCCTGCGTGAAGGCAAACTCCAAACCGGTGGTCGAGACCAGCACTTCCGCCGTCGTGAGCACGATGTAAGGCAGCGTCTGCCAGGCCACGCTGAGTTGCGCATTGGCCTCAACGCGTGTTTGCAGCATGGCCACGACGACATAGGACAGAGAGGCAAGAAACATCCCCAGCGACATCCGGCGCAGCGGCGACGCGAAGCGGCCAAGCCGTGGATAAACTACCAGCGTCAGCAGCGGCACCAGGATCATTACCAAAGCAGGGTTGGCTGACTGCATCTGCTCCGCCCCGATTTCCAAGCCAAACAGGTTGAACGGAATCATTCTCTGGCCCTGCATGACCCAGGTGGAACTGGTTTGATCGAACAGCGCCCAAAAAATCGGGATTAGCGCGAAAATGGAAAGGATGGGGCCGACCGATTTCGCCGCGTCCACTTCGCGCTCGGTGAAGCGGCCACGCGCGCGGTCCCAAAACGACCGGCCCGGCTGCCGGTTGCCTCCAGCCAGTGCATGCCAAAACACCTTCATGAAGCCGGCACTCTTCGTTTCCCGCGAGGGCGGCACGCGGACATAATGCTTCGTTCCCAGCCAGAAAATCAGCGTGGCCAGTCCCATCAGAACGCCCGGCACCGCAAAGGCCAGACTATAGCCGTGGTGATTCTTCAACCACGGAATCACGAGGAACGAGAAGAACGAGCCAAAGTTGATGGCCCAATAGAACGCGCCATAGGCCTTTTGCAGCAGATGCGACTGGTCCGGCCTGAACTGGTCGCCCACGAAGGCTGACACGCATGGCTTGATGCCGCCGGAGCCAAACGCGACCAGCGACAACCCGATGAAGAGACAAAGCAGCTTGCCGTGGACGCCGCCCGCGAAGTCGCTGCACGCCAGCACCCCGTGCCCGGCGCAGTAAAACAGCGATACCCACAGGATCGTATGATAGCGGCCAATGATCCGGTCCGAGAGCCACGCGCCGAACAGCGGCATGAAGTAGTTGGCGAAAATGAACGTGTGAATGATGCTCGTCGCCGTGTCCGTGTCCTGGCCCAGTCCGCCCCGGGCCACCTCGCCCGCGATGTAGCCGGCGAGAATGCTCCTCATGCCGTAGTAACTGAAGCGCTCGCACGCTTCATTGCCGACAATGTACTTGATTTGGGGCGGCCAGCGATTGGCGGCGGCTGGTGTGGTGGAATTCATAGCTGGTCGTTGACGAAGTTCACTATCCGAAGCGCCGACGGTTGGCGAGCATTTCTTTCGCGCTTCGAAGTCCCGCGTTCAAGTGGCAAGACGAATGCGGCGCGGTGGAGGGATGCTTCGCCCACCCTGCCGGCTGAAGCTGGAACTCCAAACTTCTCGCCGCGCGGATTTCTGTTTTCCCAACCGGGCGTTTCGCTATTATCTCGCCAGACATGATCGCGCCCGATTCTCCCCCTGCCGCGCCCAAACGTTTCCTCCCCCGCATCGGCTCGCCCGCCTATCACCTGATGCTCGCCGCTGTGGCGATTCTGATTCTCGGCCCGCTGGGTGGCATCTCGGCGGCGTTCATGAATTTTTCCATCGGCTTCTTCATCGGCGGCCAGGTGCTGGCGGGAATTCTTGGCAGCACGGTCACCTTGCCTTACGGGCCGGAAGGCAAGCACGGCGCGAATTACATGCAGACGATGGCGGCGTCGGTGGCCGGGATGTGCGGCATGGCGGTGCTCGTGCAGGCGATGTCCTGGCTCGGCCTGCCGCAACCGCCCGCGTGGAAACTCATCCTCTTCTTCACGTCCATCGGCATGTTCGGCGTCGGCGTCGGCATGCTTTACACGCCGATTGTCGTGGACCGGATGCAACTGGCGTTTCCCTCCGGCTTTGCCGTGGCGAATATTTTGCGCGCGCTCACGGACAAGAACCTGCTGAAGCGCTCCATCGCCAAGCTTGGCGGCGGCATGCTGGTTGGCTATGGCGGCGGTCTGGCCAGCCTCAAAGTCGCATCCGTCGAGGCGCTCGGTGTGTCCACCTCCACTTTTGGCGCGGGGATGATTGTCGGCGCCCGAATCGCAATTCCAGCGCTGGTGGTCGCATTGGTCGGCGACGCCCTCAAGCCCTATCTGGTGAGCATCGGCTGGCTGACTGAAGGCGCGCCGTTCCGAAAAATCGGTTTCATTATCGCGCTCGGCACGATTCTCGGAGCCGCCATTGTGGACATCAGTTTGATTTTGATTCAGGCGATCAAACGGCTCCGGGAACCGGCCGCCGCACCCGCACAACCGCAGGAGGATTGGAAACGGGTCAATATCTGGCGGTTGGTGGCGTGGGTGATCTTCTGGGGCACGGCGGTTGTGCTCCTCGGCAGCCAGATCATGCAACAACCGGTTTCTTTCCTGATCGTGGCGGTGGGCTTGTGTTTTTTGTTTGTGCTGGTCAACGGCATCTCCATCGGCATTTCCGACAGCAATCCCATCTCGAGTGCGTTTGTCATGACGGTGTTCATCCTGGCGGCGTTCGGCCTGAAAGACCCGGGCGTGGGCCTTATGTGCGCTTCCATCCTCCTGATCGCGTGCAGCGTGGGTGGCGACATGCAGCAGGACCGCTCGACTGGTTGGCGGCTGGGGACGAACCGGGTCGTGCAGTTTCGCTATCAAGTCATCGGCATCGTCATGGGCGCCGTGCTGGCCGTGGTGTTGGCGAAAACATTCATGAGCGCCTATCCGGTGCTCAGGGCCGACCAGTTCGCCGGCAAGGTCGAGGGCGCCGAGAAGTGGCAGAGCGCGATGACCTACAAGTTTGTCGGCGCCCTGCGCGGCATCACCACCAAGCAACCACATGTGATGAAAGCGCTGGTGCTGGGCATCCTGCTCGGACTTGGGGTCGAGATTGCGCGCAAGCTCATCAAACGCAGCACCCGCTATAAACTCTTTTCCACGGCCTCGCGCAAGGGCCGGGTGACCGATTTCCTCCTGGATGCGGTGGTTTTGCCCAGTCCGTATGCGTCATCTTTCGGCGGATTTGTGGAACTGCTCACGTGTTATTGGTGGGCGGGTGGCGGCGTGCTGGCGTCGTCGTTTGAAACCGTTACGGCGAAGCTCAAGCCAGCCAAGGAGAACGGCGACGCGGACGCCCTGCCTTCGGACATGAGCACGATGTCGCTGGTGGGCGGCGGATTGATCGCGGGCGATTCGCTCGCGGCGTTGAGCATTGGGATTTATGGGCTGCTGACAACGGTGCTGAAATGAGTTGGTGGCGGCGCTCGTGGAGGTGCGGCGACAAACTTTTTTTGTTTTGCTCCGGCCCGGTTGCCCGCACAATGTCCCCGCAACAAACCATGAACCGCGCCATCTTCTTTGACCGTGACGGAGTGCTCATCGAGGAGAAGAATTATCTGCATCGCGTCGAGGACGTGGCGATCTTCCCCGGCGCGGCGGTGGCGGCCAAACGTTTGCAGGATGCCGGGTTCAAGTTGTTTATCGTCTCCAACCAGTCCGGCGTGGGCCGCGGCTATTTCACGCTGGCGGAGGTGGAGAAGGTCAACGACTACATCGCCCGCGAATTCGCGCGGCAGGGCGTGAAATTTCAAAAGATTTACATCGCACCCGAAGCGCCGGATCAGCCCAGCCGCGGACGCAAGCCTTCGCCGCAGTTTTTGTTCGACGCCCGCGCCGAATTCGGTCTTGATCTTTCTCGCAGTTACATGCTTGGCGACAAGTTGATTGATGTGGAATGTGGCTTGAACGCGGGCGTAAAACACAGTATTCTCGTTCGCACCGGTTACGGGGCGGAACAGGAAAGGGAGAATCCGAAACTGTCCGCGCGGGCGGTTGTAGTGGCCGATCTTGCGGCGGCAGCGGAGTGGATTTTGAACCAAGACCGGTAGGGCGCGTCACTCCGTGCGCGCCCTACCAAGTGAATATTCGGGTTTCGGCCATCGGATTTCGGATTTCAATTTTATGTGTGGCATCGTTGGATACGTCGGAAAGCGCGAAGCATCGCCGTTGTTGCTCGACGGATTGCGGCGGCTGGAATATCGCGGCTACGATTCGGCGGGCATCTGCACGCTGGGCCGCGAGGGTCTGAGCCTGCGCAAGTGCGTGGGCCGTGTGTCGGCGCTGGTCGACGCGTTGCGCAAAAAGCCCGTGACCGGCTCGCTCGGCATCAGCCACACGCGCTGGGCCACGCACGGCCTGCCCAGCGACGCCAACGCGCATCCGCATCTCGACGAGTCGGGGCGGCTCGTCATCGTTCACAACGGCATCATCGAGAACTACGCCGAGTTGCGCCGCAAGCTCGTTGAGCGCGGCCACCATTTCCGCTCGCAAACCGACACGGAAGTTCTGGCGCACCTCATCGGTCATCACCTGGACAAACTCGTCCCGCGCGGCAAGCGTCTCGCGGCCGAGTTGCTCACGCAGGCGGTTCATCGCGCCACCCAGGAAGCGGAGGGCACTTACGCCATCGCCGTGTTGCATGCGGACCTGCCGGACCAATTGATCGGCGCGCGGAGTGGCTCGCCGCTCGTTGTCGGCGTCGGCAAGGGCGAGCAGTTTTTGGCCAGTGATGTTTCGCCCATCGTCAATCACACGCGCAAGGTCATTTACCTTCATGATGGCGATGTGGTCCGCCTGACGCGCGACCGGGTTGAGCTTTTCGCGCGCGGCAAACCGATCAAACGCGCCGTCAGCACCGTTCACTGGTCGGCGGAAGAGGCTGAGCTGGGCCGCTTCCCCCACTACATGCTCAAGGAAATCCACGAGCAGCCGACACGCGTGGCCGACCTGCTCAAGCTCACGTTGCGCCCGCGCGACGGGACGGTGGAGTTCGTGGGCCGCGCGCTGAAACGCAAGGAACTGGCGCAGATTCAGCGCCTCGTGCTCGTCGCCTGCGGCACAAGCTGGCACGCCGCGCTGGCCGGCGAATACCTGATCGAAAATCTCGCGGGCGTTCCCGTCGAAGTCGAGTGCGCCAGCGAAATGCGCTATCGCAACCGTCCGCTCGAACCGGACACGCTCGTCGTCGCCATTTCGCAATCGGGCGAAACCGCGGACACGCTGGCGGCGGTGCGCGGCGCGCGCGCCCGACACATTCGCGCGCTGGCCATCGTCAACGTCGTCGGCTCGACCCTCGCGCGCGAATCGGATGCGGACATTTACATGCGGGCCGGGCCGGAAATCGGCGTGGCGTCCACGAAAGCTTTCGAGATGCAGGTGCTCTTGCTGACCATGCTGGGCATCGCGCTGGGCCGGCAGCGAGGAACACTTTCCCTGGCTCAAGGCCGCCGGCTGGTGCGCGAGTTGAAAACCATTCCGCGCAAGCTTCAGAAAATTCTCGACGGCGAGACGCACATCCTCCGCATCGCGAAGAAATATTATCGCTGCACGGACTTCCTTTACATGGGGCGGCAATTCAACTTCCCCATCGCCCTCGAAGGCGCGCTCAAGCTCAAGGAACTTTCCTACATCCACGCCGAAGGCTACCCGTCGGCGGAGATGAAGCACGGGCCGATTGCTTTGATCACTCCGGAATTCCCCAGCGTCTTCGTCGTGCCGCGCGACCCGATGTATGACAAGAACATGAGCAACATCGAGGAAATCAAGGCGCGCAAAGGCCCGATCATCGCCGTGGCGACGGCGGGCGACAAGGAGGTCGCGCGCAAGGCCGATGATGTGATTTACATTCCGCGCACGCTGGACTGGCTTTATCCGCTGCTGACGGTTGTGCCGCTGCAACTACTGGCCTACCACATCGCGGTTCTCCGCGGCTGCGACGTGGACAAGCCAAGAAATCTCGCCAAGAGCGTGACGGTGGAGTAAGTTTGCGCGGCTTGCTGCCGCCGGTTGGACGGCTGAAGAACCGTTCGTCGGAGAGATGGCCGGTCCTATTGCGGCCCGGTCCTGCGGACAACATGATTGAGAAATCCGGTCATCTGACCCGAAGACACGGCTTCCGGCTTCACTGCAAGCTCGCGGCGGCCGCCCTGTTGTTTGGCTTGGCGGCCACATTGTGCCAATTGGCCTTTTCGACGACCGGAGATCTGAGCCTCTTTGAGACCTCAAACATCTTGGGACGCATTTTGATGTATTCCGTCCCGGTCTGGGTTGGCGCGCTTGTGGTGGTCTTGGTTTACAAAGACCCGGCCCAACTATTCAAATGGCCGGCGCGGCAGTTTTGGCGGCTGCGGCGCTGGTTTTTCTCCTGGCGAATCCTCAAACGCCTTCTCTTCGCGCTGGCTGCGCTACTCGTGCTCGTTGGATTCTTTTACGCAGAAGAGAACTGGCGCGGCAAACGGGCTTGGGAAAACTACCGCCGTGACTGGGAAGCCAAGGGCGAACATTTCGACTTTGCCTATTTTATCCCGCCTCCGGTTACTGACGACCAGAATTTTGCTCTCACGCCGATCGTAGCCAGTTGTTACCGCCGCGTCATGGACGGGAACGGTCAGCTCATCAAGCCCGAAAACACCAACGTCGTGAACCGGCTGGAGATGAGCATTTACCGGCAGCGCCTCTCGACCGGCACCAACCTGGTCCTCGGCAATTGGCAGAAATCCCAACTGACGAATTTGAAGGCGTGGCAGGACTATTACCGCACAGGATTTCTCACCAACGAGATCCCGGATGGAATTACCGACGGGCAGTTGGTCACGCGAACCAAAATCGAGCCGCTGGCCGCCGACGAGTTTCCGACCGCGCCGCAACCACAAACCCCGGCGGCGGATGTCCTGCTGGCGTTGAGCAATTATGACGCGGCCATCGAAGAATTGCGGCAGGCCAGCCGGCTTCCGTATTCGCGGTTTCCGTTGAATTACACAATCGGCAATCCCGCAGAGATGATGGTTCCGCATTACCAGCCGTTGAAAAGCGCCGCCGGGGCCTTGCGGTTGCGCGCGGTCGCCGAGTTGAACGACGGGCGGTCGGCAAACGCGTTGGCCGATGTCCGACTGATCTTTTATCTGGCCGACTCGATTCGGAATGAACCCATCACCTTGTCGTTGCGCATGCGGATGGCACTCGTGGATAACGCCGTTCAACCCATTTGGGAAGGCTTGGCGCAGCGACGGTGGTCGGACGAGCAACTGGCGGTATTGGAGCGTGAACTGGCCGGATTTGATGCGGTGAGTGATTATGACCGCACTCTGCGCTCAGACCTGGCGTGGCAGTTGAAGCTGATTGATTATTTGCTCGCGGGGCGAATGACCAACTCCGTCACTTGTATGTGTGACAAGCCCATGTTCTGGCCCACTCTCGAATACCGCCTCACGCCCAGTGGTTGGTTTCAACTGAACAAAGTGGCCCTGGCTCGCTGTTATCAAGCGGCGTTTCCGACCCCCACCGAGTTAAGTCAGAGAATTCTGTCACCCGACATTGCCCGGCGTTTTGAAAAGACCATGGGACCGGTACGAAGCCGGCATCTGAAACCGGGGAATTGGTTGGTCAACTTTTTGCTTCGCCCGCTCGAACGAGAGGCGAACCTGTGTGCGCGCACACAAGCGTCGGTGGATTTGGCGCGCGTGGCGTGCGCTTTGCAGCGATTCCGCCAGGCCAACGGCGCTTTCCCCGAAGCACTCGATGCCCTTGCGCCAAAATTCATCCAGAAGATTCCGCACGACGTCGTCAACGGCCAGCCCTTGCATTATCGCCGGATGGAGGATGGCAACTTCCTGCTGTATTCAGTCGGTTGGAATGAAAAAGACGATGGCGGCGAACCCAAGCCGGTACGGATGCCGCATCTCTCTGAACCCGCCGGCGATTGGGTGTGGCGTTATCCCGCCAACTGACACTGCCGGCTTTTATGCTTGTATTAAGGCCGGCGAAAATCGGTGTTTCATCCGTGTTAAATCTGTGGCTAAATCTGCCGCGTGAATATTCTCGGCATCATCCCCGCGCGCTACGCTTCCACCCGCTTTCCCGGCAAGCCGCTCGCGCTTATCGCGGGCAGGCCGTTGATCCAGCGCGTCATTGAGCAATGCCGCAAGGCCAGGTCGCTGGGCGAAGTCATCGTGGCGACCGATGACGCGCGGATTGCGGACGTGGCGAAGAAGTTCTGCCGGGTGGAGCTGACCCGCGCAGACCATCCGAGTGGGTCGGACCGCATCGCGGAGGTTGCGGCACGCTACGAGAGCGACGCGGTGGTGAACATCCAAGGTGACGAACCGCTGATTGACTCAACCGTGATTGACGCGGTTGCGGTCGCGCTAAAGCACAGTGAAATGTCCACCGCCGTGACGCTTATCAAGAACCTGGCGGAATACGACAATCCCAACGTCGTAAAAGTCGTTGTCAACGCGGCGGGCCGCGCCTTATATTTCTCGCGGCGCACGATTCCGTATTTGCGCGAGGCCGCCAGCCCCGAAAGCATTCGGGGACAGTTGGCGGCATTTCCTTTTTTGAAACATCTCGGCATTTACGGCTACCGGCGGGAAACGCTGCTGCGGCTGGTGAAATTTCCCGTGTCGCCGCTGGAGCAGGCGGAGAAGCTGGAACAGTTGCGGGCGTTGGAAAACGGAATCCAGATCGCGGTCGTGCGGGTGGAATACGACAGCGTGGGCGTGGACGTGCCGGAAGATGTAGCGCGGGTGGAAAAGCTCCTGAGCCCGTAGCCGCGTTCGTGAGAGCGCGGGACTTAATTCGCAAAAACCTCCGCGAACTCACGTTCGCGGCTACGAATAACAGATGAAATTCATTTTCGTAACTGGCGGTGTGGTGAGTTCGCTCGGCAAAGGGCTGACGGCCGCGTCCCTCGGCACGCTGCTGGAAAATCGCGGCCTCAAGGTCGCGCTGCAAAAGTTCGACCCCTACCTCAACGTTGACCCCGGCACTATGAGCCCGTTCCAGCACGGCGAAGTGTACGTGCTCGACGACGGCGCGGAAACCGACCTCGACCTCGGCCACTACGAGCGCTTCACCAATTGCAAACTCACCCGCCTCAACAATCTCACCAGCGGCCAGGTTTATCAGAACGTGCTCAACAACGAACGCGAGGGAAAATATCTCGGCAAGACCGTCCAGGTCATCCCGCACGTCACCGACGAGATCAAGCGCCGCATTCATCTGCTCGCCGAAACCAGCCAGGCCGACGTCATCATCACGGAAATCGGCGGCACGACCGGCGACATCGAGGGCCTGCCCTTCCTGGAGGCCATCCGCGAATTCTCGCTCGAAGCGGGCGCGGGCAACGTCGTATTCGTCCACGTCACCTACGTGCCGTTCATCAAGGCGGCGGGCGAACTCAAGACCAAGCCCACGCAGCAATCCGTTGCCAAGCTCCGCGAAATCGGCATCGCGCCGCATCTGATTGTCTGCCGCTGTGAAAAGCCGCTGGAAAAAGAATTGCGCCAGAAGATTTCAATGTTTTGCAACGTGCCGGTTGAGGCGGTTATCGAAGAACAGGACGTGGAACACTCGATTTACGAAGTGCCGCTCATGCTCCAACGCGAACGCGCGGACGATCTCATTTGTAATCTGCTGCACCTTGACGTGCCCCATCCGGACATGGCGCACTGGCAGGAAGTCATCCGCAAGCTCATCGCCCCGCAACGCCGCGTTCGCATCGGCGTCGTTGGCAAGTACATCGGCCTGCAGGACGCTTACAAATCGGTTTATGAGGCGATCACGCACGGCGGCGTGGGCAACGACTGCGGCGTGGAAATCGTGCGCGTGGATTCGGAGGAAATTGAAAAGGAGGGCGCGGAAAAAGTTTTGCGGGGACTCGGCGGCATTCTCGTGCCCGGCGGTTTCGGCGAGCGCGGCATCGAGGGCAAGATCAAGGCGGCGAAGTTCGCCCGAGAAAACAAAGTGCCCTACCTCGGCCTCTGTCTGGGCATGCAAATCGCCACCATCGAATTCGCCCGCCACGTGCTCAAGCTGGGAAAAGCGCACTCGACCGAATTCGACCCGGACACGCCGCATCCCGTTATTGCGCTCCTCGACGCGCAGAAAAAAGTCACCAAGAAAGGCGGCACGATGCGGCTGGGGGCGCAGCCGTGTCAATTGGCCGTCGGCTCGCGCGCCGGACAGCTCTACGGCTCGTTCGTGGTCAATGAACGCCATCGCCATCGCTACGAATTCAACAACGCCTACCGGGAGCGATTCGAGAAAGCCGGGTTCGTTTGCAGCGGCCTCTCACCCGACGGCAAACTCGTCGAAGTGATCGAATTGAAAGACCATCCGTTCTTCGTGGCGAGCCAGTTCCATCCTGAGTTTCTCAGCAAACCGCACCAGCCGCATCCGCTCTTCAAGGGCTTCATCGCCGCCGCGCATCAGCAGATTCACAAGAAGCCGCTGTGATTCAATGCCGAAGTGTCCGATCAAAGAAATTGCCCGGAAAGCCTGCGACGCTGGCATTCCATTTCTTGTCATCGGTTGATGGTTCAACGCGGGCGACGCGCCGAATGGAGCAAGTTGCTGGACGGGTTCGGCATGACGGTGAAACACGATGCGGACACATTCCTCCAGTTCGCTCCGACGGACGCAGCCGGCATGGAAGTGGATTTGATGTTTGTCTCCGAAGATGTTTTCGACCGGCTGCAACGGGCAGGTATGGAGGCAAAGGTGGAAGGTGTTTGTGTTCGAGTGGTTGCGTTGCTTCATCTGATTGCCTTGAAATGTCACGCGCTAAAGCACAGCAAAGCCATGCGCCGCCTCAAAGACATGGACGATCTGATCCAACTCATCCTGATCAACCGGCTGGACTTGAACGAACCGGAGCTTCGGGCGACAATCCTCAAGCATGGCCACGCGGAAATCTATGAAAAGCTACAAAACGCCTGCGCCGACGAATGACAGCGTCCTGCGCGATGCGCCGGGCTTGGAATTTCCCGATTGGAGCGGGATGCTGCCTCATCGCACCTGCAAGACTTTCGAGGAAGCCGTGCGATGGAACGACGAAATGCTCTCCCTGTTTCCGCCAAGGAAAAAGTCGCCAAAGCTGGAGGCGGAGCGCCGCTGCCACGCGGAATTTATTCTGTGACCGGTGGCATCAATGGCCCGCTGCGAACGGCAACTCGGCTTCTGCCGCCCCGGAGCGCGGAATTTATTCCGCTTCAACGTCCGCATGTTTGGCCGCGTGAGAACCTGCTCCGGCCCCAAGCGCCGTCGGGCGACGAGGCGGAATGAATTCCGCGCTCCTCTGACTTCCGACCTCTGACTTTAGCGTTTAGCCTTCGGACTTCAGCCTTCAGACCTCTGCCTTCGGCCTTTGAAACCAGCAGGAACATCAGCGCAATTCCCCCAGCGCAATTCCACCCCTTGCCAAAACCACCTTCGTGCGAGACACTCGCCGCATGACAATCGCACCCGACATTATCGAAGAAAACGTGCTGACTTGGCCGGCGGCGCAACGAATCAGCCTGGCCGAGAAACTCATGGCCAGCGTCGAGGATTTTGCCTCGCCGGACATCAAGACCGCTTGGAACACCGAGATCGAATCGCGGGTGCTGGAAATCCGCGAAGGCCGGACGGAGGGAATCCCGGCAGAGGATGTGATGAAGGAAGCCCGGAAAGAACTGCATGAAGCGCGTCGTCTATCACCGGCTGGCCGCCGCCGAACTCATTAAGTCGGCTCGGTTCTATGACCGTCGGCGAACAGGGCTGGGTGACGAGTTCCTCTCGGCGGTGGAGGCAATGCAGGAATTGATTCGGACGCAACCACAACTCGGCGGGCGCGGACTTCTGGACACGTTGAGCTTTCGCACGCGGCGCTTCCCGTTTCGCATCGTCTATGAATTGCAGCCGGATCGCATCTGGATCGTGGCGGTAGCGCATCTGAGCCGGACGCCCGGTTATTGGGCGCGGCGATTGGAGTGAGTAGCAGCCGAGGTAACGAGGCTCAAACCAAAAGAAGTTGGCCGGAGTCATCCGATTCCGATTTAACGCAAAGGCGCAGCGCGGCGAAGCCGCAACCAAAACGGAGCGCGGACATTCCTGTCCGCAGCAAGGTCTGAAGGCACCAACGGGCCTGAACATTTCGAGGACTCCCTGCTACGCTACGTTGCTGCGGACAGAAATGTCCGCGC
>JALOTT010000172.1 GCA_025457745.1 Verrucomicrobiota bacterium | reverse complement strand
GAGGGCCTGCGCGATGTCCGGCTCCTTCATTTTTGGATGACAGGTGTCGAACATCCGCACCTGGTGGCCGTGCTGGCGCAGGACGGGCGCAAGGGTCTCGATGCCCAGCGGCGGGAACCCCATGACCTTGATCCGTTTGTCACCCGATTTCGCCCCGCCCAATTCTTCGGGCAGCAGCCGGTAGAAATTCTCGTCGTTCACCCAAATGAGGAATACTTTCATGGGAGGGGTTTTTCTCGGTTCGGCAGTTTGCGGCTTGAGGGTTTTGTTGCTGGCGCGCGGAAGTCTTGAGCGAGTATGCCGGGACACTCGTCCCCGGCAAGTCCGCTGATTATCACGATTACTTTCACGACGTGCATGAAAAACCACCTGCAATGAGGTCTTCGACCTTGCCATCCGGCAGGGACGAAAATATCAACTACATGGTAAGTCTCGACCTAAACTCGTCATTTTAGCCCGGAAATGCAACTTCTTTCGAGCCAAATGTCTGGCCGGCCAGAGGATTCACTGCTGCCGGTCCTAACGCTTCTGGAAACGCACGCTGCCGCCGCTGGTGTGGGCGGTGATGAGCGGACCGCCGCCGTTGATCTTGCCGCGCAACTCGTTCTTCCTTTGCTCGCCTTGGATCACGGACACGACGGGGAGGTCAGTGGACACGCGACCGGCACTGGTGTGGGCATCCACGTCCACTGCAACCTTCTCGCCGAGGACGATCGTCACGCTCCCGCCGGAAGTCTTGAAGGAACAGTCGCCCGCAGGTTGTTCGATCAACGTGGCACTGATACCACCGCCCGAAGTGCCGGCTTCAATCGAACCCTTGATACCGGCGGCTTCGATGTTCCCGCCAGAGGTTTTCACGACGGACTTGCCGGTGATTTTATCAACCCGGATGGACCCGCCGGAGGTCTTGGCCGTAACATTGCCTTCGATCTCTCTCAAGTCCAGATGACCACCGGAGGTGTTGGCCTCAACGCTGCCTTTGCAGTTCGCTATGGTGATGCTTCCGCCGCCGGTGTGGGCCGAAATCGGACCTTCGATCTGCTCGAACTTCAGGTGGCCGCCGGAGGTTCGCGCCAGCAACTTGCCAGTGAGTTGGGCAACATTGATATGGCCGCCGGCAGTTTGGAGGTTCGCCTCGAACTTGCGCGGGACGGTGATGATGAACTTCACCTGTAACTCGGGTGATCGCCGAAACCAGCCTGATGATTGTGGACCTTTGTATTCGGCCTGCACTCTAATCTGGTTGCCATCCTGCGTCGTGGTGACGACATGGTCTTTGAGAATCGCGTTGGCCTCGGCGTCGCTGCCGCCTGCCTTGCGAACGACTTCGATGTCCACAGAGTCGCGGTCGGCGGTTTTCACATCAATGGACCCGCGATCCACCTCGACCGTGAACTGGCCTCCGGGTTGAACCTGAAAGGATTTGGTGATTCTGTCTTCGACGTCGGCCCGCGTGATAACGGTGTTGCAGACGAGCAATGCGAACGCGACGCGAACGGCTCGTGATGAGTTCATAAAGTTCAGTTTCATGGTTTGTACGTAGTTCGGCGGGGAAAGCCAAAGCCAGACCATTCTCGGCCCTATGGCGCCCCATATTACTCATTACCCTCCGGGTATGAGCTTTGTTTCAACTTTTTTGACGCCCCGCGCGCAGCATCTCCTACCACAGGCACACAGAGCGACTTCACGCCGCGTTACGCCAGCAGCCTCGTCCGTCCCGGAAGGTAAACCGGGTAACTGCCGGTCGCATCGGGCTTGGTTGGCGGTTCCATGTCGTCGCGACAATCCTCCGGCTTGGGCGCATACGCAAAGTCCGAGGCCGTGATCTGTTCCCAGGTGACTTCCTGCCCTGTGTAGCACGAGATTTGTCCCATGATGCCGATGAGTGTGCTGTCGGCCATGTAATCGCCGCTGTTGATCGGATTCCCGGAGCGGATCGCGGCGAAGAGTTTGTCGTGCTCGAGCTGATACGGATCGCACTGGCCCTGCCAGCGCCAGGGTTTTTCGCCGCGGATTTCGCAACGCTTGATGTTCGCGCGGCCCTTTGAGCCAAGGATAATGCTGGAGTCTTCGTCGTAACAACCCGTCGTCGTGCGGCAAAAGCCATACATGCGAACGCCATTGGCGAATTCGTAAACGACGGAATGATGATCGAACACGTTGCCGTAAACCGACTCGACCATCGTGGAGCGCCCGCCGAGTCCGTGGCATTTGACGGGCGGCTGGCCGTGCATGACCCAGTTGGCGCGGTCGAAGTTATGTACGAGCGACTGAACGACGTCATCGCCGGAGAGCCAGGTGAAGTGATATTGCGTGCTGCATTGCCACTGCAATTCCGTGAGGCCGGGCTTGCGTTCCGTGATGCCGTAGGGGGCGCGCAGAAAGTTCTCCTCGATCGCCACGACCTCGCCGATGGCGCCGTCGTGGACGCGTTGGATGGTTTCCGCATAGCCGGTGTGATGCCGGCTGTGCAGGCCGGAGACGACCGAGAGTTTTTTCTGTTTTGCCAGTTCGCACGCCGCGCGCACGACCTTGATGCCCGCCGGGTCAATCCCGTGCGGTTTCTCCACGAAGACGTGTTTGCCCGCCTGAATCGCCGCCATCATGTGCAACGGGTGAAACTTCGCCGCGTTGGCAATGAGCACCACGTCGCTTGCCTCGATGACTCTCTTGTACCCGTCGAAACCCGTGAAGCAATGGTCCGCGTCCACGAGCGCCTGGTCGGGCCTGGCCTTGCGGATGTGCGTAAGTTTTTCCTGGATACGGTCCATGAAGATGTCGCACATGGCGACGAGCCGCGCGCCCTTGTCGGCGGTGAGCGCCTGCACAATCGCGCCGGCGTTGCGCCCGCCGCAACCGATCATGCCGACCTTGATGGTGTCACTGTCGGCGGCATGGGCGAAGCGGCCCACATCGAGCGACGCCAGCGCGGTGGCCGCCGTGGCGGTGGCGGAGGTTTTGAGGAAGTGGCGGCGGGAGAGGTTTAAGTTGGGTGTTGAGTTCACGGTTTGTTTGAGGATTGGGGGTTTACTTTGTTTCTTTGATGCCGAGTTCCTTGAGCGTGGCGCGGAGCCAGGCGAGCGATTGTTCGATCATCGGCCCGCCCTGGCCTTCGCATTCCATGCTCAACGTGCCGGCATAGCCGCTGTCGCGCAGGACGCCGAGACAGGTCTTGATATTGTCGGCGTTGACGCCGTCTCCGAGCGCGCAATGGCTCACGGCGATGCCCGTCATGCCGCCGCGCACGGCTTTGGTGAGCGACTCGGACACGTCCTTGATGTGAACGTGGCTGACTTTCTTGATGAACTTCTTGAGAAACGCCACGGGATCCTGGCCGGCGATGAAGGTGTTGCCGGTGTCCAGGTTCATCCGCAGCCACGGGCTGTCACAGAACGCGAGCATCTTTTCCATCATCTCCGGCTTGGTGGTGAAATAGCCGTGCGGCTCGATGTTGATGATGATCTGGTGTGCCTCCGCCACTTCGATGATTTGCTCGTAGCAGCGCTTCATCGAGTCGAGCGCCTGCGGGTCGCTCAATCCTTCGGGCGCGTGAAGGCCGTCGGTCGTGTCCACGCACGGACAGCCGATGAGCTTGGCCCAAGCGATGGATTTCTGCACGTAGGGCACGCCACGCAGCGGGCCGTCCTTGCCGGACAGCGGATACGCGGCGTCCACCTGCGAAAAGCGCACGCCGTAGCCGTCCATCTTCCGCCGGAGCAGCGCCGGGTCTTCGTACAGCGCCACGTGCGGCTGGTAGCCGAGGCCGTGAATCCAGCTCACGCCATCGATCAAGCCGCATTCGATGTAATGCACGCCGTTTTTCTTCGCCCAGTCCAGGCATTTTTCGAACGACCAGTAGGCCGAGTTGAACGCGTCGGTGTGGAATCCAATCTTCATGGTGTGCTTCAGCTTTGTTTTGGTGGTTTCGGAGGGTTGTGCGGACGCCGTCCCCGCCGCACTGGCGATGGCTGACGTTGCGAAAACGGTGGCGGACGTAGCCGCGAGCGCAGCCTCGCGCAAAAACTCGCGGCGCGTCGTGGTAGCCCCCGGAGCGGGCATGGTGTCGGAAATTTCAGTCATGGGAATCAGCGGCTCGGCGGCGGCGGCTTGCCGGCGGCCCAGGCACAGCCCTGCCGGACGAGCTGCGGCACGCAGGAATTCGTGAACGCCTTTACATCGTGACCGAGCGTGGTCAGGAACACGCGGCCCTTGCCGTAATCACGCGTGAACGCCATCGGATAGTCACGGTGGTCCACCTTGGACTTCGCTTGCGCCAGCAGATGAATCGGCGCGTCGCCCACGAGGCAGGTGTAAAGCTCGTCGTCAGTCTCGAAATCCTTCAAGCCGCGTGTGACCGCGTGCTCGCGATCCACGATCTGCACGGTGAATTTGCCGCGCGGGTCGTGTCCGCGCAGTTTGGGATCCCAAACCCGCCCGATGATGTTGGCGAAGTCCGGCCACTCGCCCTGCCACGCGCCACAGGCAAAGTGAACGCTCATCAACCCGCCACCGTTCTCGACGAAGCGCCGCAAGTTTTCGCGCGCCGCCACACCCGGACCGGGCTGCTGCCAGTTCTGAAAGTGCAGCAACGCCACGTGGTAGTTCGTGAGCGTCGCGGAATCCAGCGCGTGCGGGTCCTCGACGATGCGCACGGCGAAACGTTTGTCCTGTTCCAGCAACTGGCGCAAAGCCGGCGCGGTTTCGCGCCAGAGGTGGCCGGGCCAATCCTGGCCGGTGACAATCAGAACGCGGATTTGGTTTGTGTCAGCATGGGCGGAAGTTGCCATCCAACAAAGGAGGAGAACGAAGGCCGCGAGTCCGGGAAGCCAGAACCGTATTTGCTGTTTCATATCATGCGCCTCGGGTTTTGTCCGCGTGCAAGCCGGCCAACAACCCACAGGGATGGCAGTCTGGCGAAGAAACCTGGTTTGACAAACGCAAATTAACCGCCGGTGATGTTCCTGCGCCAGAAGGTGACTCCAGCGAGTATGTCCCGGCCCGGCACTTCGCCATTTTACACGAGCAGCGCCCGCCGAACAAGCTTGAGTTCCAATCGCGGTGCCGCTGCCCGTTATTCCTGCTGCGCCTGCCGCTGCTTCTTGTATTCCTCGACGAGCTTCGCTTCCTGCTCGCGCGGCATTTCCTCGTAGTGGCTGAAATCCTCGGCGTGGACACCGCGTCCGCCGGTGAGCGAGCGCAGCGTGCTCGAATACCGGTAAAGTTCCTTGGCTGGCACGTGTGCTTTGATCAATTGGAAACTGCCGTCCATGTCCATGCCCTGAATCTTCCCGCGCCGGCTCGAGAGGTCGCCCATCACCTTGCCCATGCAATCTTCGGGGATGCGAATCTCGACCATGTTGATCGGTTCCAGCATGCACGCCCGCGCCTTCTCGAACGACTCCTTGAACGCATAGTAACCCGCCGTTTGAAACGCGATGTCCTTCGAGTCCACCGGATGCATCTTGCCGTCGTAAAAATCAATCTTCACGTCCACGACGCGGTAGCCGGCCAGAATTCCCTCCTCGCACGCTCGCTTGACGCCCTTCTCCACCGACGGCACGAAGGAGCGGTCCACGTTCTGGCCGCTGAGGGATTGGGTGAACTCCACGCCCGTGTCGCGCGGCTTCGGTTCGATACGCATCCAGACCTCGGCGAACTGGCCTGCGCCGCCGGTTTGCTTTTTGTGGCGATACTTCGAGTCGCCCTTGCCTTTGATGGTTTCGCGATAACGCACGCGCGGCTCGGTCAACTCCACGTGGACGTTGTAACGCCGCCGCAAACGGTCGGCGATGACTTCCAGGTGCAATTCGCCCTGCGCGGAAAGAACGGTCTGATGCAGCTCCCCATCCACCTGATGCAGAAACGTCGGGTCTTCGTGGTGCAACGCCGCCAGGCCGGACGCAACTTTTTCCTCTTCGCCCTTCACCGTGTTCTTGAGCGACGCGTGAATGTTGGGTTTGGGATATCCAACCTTGGGGAGCGATACGGGCTTCTTCCCGCCGCACAGCGTGTTGCCCGTGTGCGTGTCCTTCAGCTTCACGACCGCGCCGATGTCGCCGGCGTGCAGGGCGGGGACGCTCGTGCGCGTCTTGCCGTTGAGAATGTAAATCTGGCCGATCTTCTCCGTGCTGCGGCGGTCGGTGTTGTAAAGCTCTGAACCGACCTTCACCGAACCGGAATAAATCCGGAAGAACGACAGCTCGCCGAACTGTGCCTCGCTCATCGTTTTGAAAATGTAACAAACCGGGTCCGGATCGGTGAGCGACAACTCTACTTCGTTGCCGTCCGCGTCGTGCGCCGGGACTTTCGCCCGGTCCACCGGCGACGAGCCGTATTTGGCGATCACGTCCATGAGCCGCGCAATGCCGACGTTGTTTTCCGCCGAGACGCAAAACACCGGGATGAACGATTGTTTCTGTACCGCCGCGTGGATGCCGCTGCGCATTTCCTCCTCGCTCAACGTGCCCTTCTCCATCCATTTTTCCATGAGCGAATCGTCCGCCTCGGCGATGTATTCGACGAATTGTTCGTGCAACTGTTTCACGCGGTCGGCCCACAGGCCCGTGGCCGGGGCTTCGGTGAATTTGCCGCTCTTGTCCGTGGCGTAGGTGATGACCTCGCTACGGATCACGTCGAGCAACTGATTGAAACCCGGCCCCGGATTGATCGGCAGACTTAGCGGAAAAGCCCGCGCGCCGTAGTGCTCGCGCACCTGCGCCAGAGTTCTTTCAAAGTCCGTCTCCTCCTTGTCGAACGCATTGATGACGATGAATTTCGGGATGCCGAACTGCGTGGCATATTTCCAAACCGCGTTCGTGCCCACGCCGACGCCGTGGCTGGCGTTCACGACCACGAGCGCGAAATCGCCCACGCGCAGCGCGCCGAGACCTTCGCTGATGAAATCCGCGTAGCCCGGACAGTCGAGGATGTTGAACTTTTTCCCCAGCCATTCCAGGTGCATGAGCGAGGCCGAAACGGAGATCTGGCGCTTCTGCTCGCTCTCGTGGTAATCCGAGACGGTGGACCCGGCGGCGATGTTGCCCATGCGGTTGATGACCCCGGCGGTTTCCAGCATGGCTTCGCTGAGCATGGTCTTGCCCGAAGAAGCGTGCCCCACGATTGCGAAGTTGCGGATGTCAGCGGCTTGATATTCTTTCATATTTCAAAGGACCGAATGTCGCGTTCACCCGCCTGCGTGGCCGAAGCCCTCCCGTGATACCCCGAAGCAACGTCGGTCAACATGGCCATATAGCCATGTCACCCGATCGCACTTCGGCGCGGCGAAGGCCCGCCGTGCCCGCGCCCGTCGCGGTCGGAGGTGAGCGATCTTTTTCACAGAGCAAAAGGTAGAGAAGCCGCCGCCGCAAGCCAACCCTGAAATTATTCGATGGCTGCGCGTCCACCTCTTCCACATCTTTCCAATTGCTTAACTCCGCCGCCGGCATATGATGCTTGGCGATCCGCATGGCTAAGGGAAACGTCATAAAAGTGCAGGCGGCGACTCCGTCTTGGAGCTTTTAGTATATCATGAGCGAGCTTCAAAAATCCGGTGGCGAACTCTTCATCGTTGATAATAGCGATGAAGCCTGGAAAGGGCTGAAATATCTCCAGGACTGGACCGAGATCGCCAGCGCTTTCGACATCGCTACCGGCTACTTTGAAATCGGCGCGCTTCTCGCCCTCGACGGTAAGTGGCAGAAGCTCGACAAGATTCGCATCCTCATGGGCAATGAGGTTTCCG
>JALOTT010000555.1 GCA_025457745.1 Verrucomicrobiota bacterium | reverse complement strand
AGACATCGCCCGGCTCGTGGCCGTGGTTCGTTGCGTAACACGGCTTAATATTGAGAAAGTCGAGGCAGATCATCTGCAATCCAAACTTGCCGTTGTGGGCCACGAGCCGCTCGCGCAGCATTTTGGCATATTCGGTAACGCCGAGGCATTCCGGCCCGGCCGGTTTGCCGTTCGCCCCGAGGATGAGCCACTCCGGGTGGTTCAGTGAACGGTGCTCGTAGTTGTAGTGCGGACAGTAAAGACCTTGTGGATTGGCGTAGTCGCCCATCTTTACGTCCAGCCGGCGGGCTTCTTTCTGCAAACGCCGCAGCGTCGCGCCGGTTTTGGCTTCGTCCGGCCAGTCGAACACGCCCTCGAACACCTGGTAATATTCGATCCCGATTTTCCCGCAGAGGCGCAGGTCTTCCTCGACCAGCTTCGGATTCAACGCGAGGGTCGCATTGTCGGCCATCGAGTAGAAAATGCGGCCGTCGCGCACGTCGGTCATCCGGTTGACGATGCCCGTTGACAAAAACATCGGCCGGTCAAAGCGCGGCGGGAATCGGCGTTCGACATACGCGCTGACCGCCTCGATCTCCGCACGGTCAAATTTGCCGACGCGCTGCCCGGACAGCCGGCACGCGCCAATGGTGAGACTGTGCGCGGAATATCGCTGGCGCGGCGCAAGCGCTTCGTTCGACTGGATCGCCTGTTCCACCTCCGGCTCCCATTCACCCGCGAACCATTGCACCTGCCGCAACCGTGACGGCGTGCGCGCGGTGACGTCGAGGGAGAAGGTCGTGAACTCCTGTTCCGCCACCGTCCACTTGGCGTCGAGCTTTTGATCCGCGTGGAGCCGGAACAGTTCGCCCGTGAACCGGATCGTCTGGCCGCCCGCGCTCAGCCGGGCGCTGCCGGGTTGCATTTCCACCTTCACAGGCATCAGCTTCGGTTGACTCCAATCGAAGGATTGAGACTGGACGGCGGACGGCGGGGAACTCTTCGCGAGCTCGGTGGCCAAGGCAGCCAGCGCCAGAGACTGTAGCACGAACACTCCGATGCAGGTTCGCAAAGTTCGTGTGCTTGTGGGCTTTGTGATTCTTGTCGGGTTTGTGTGCATGGCTGTTTCCCTATGGCAAAGTGTCAGGACTGCTTCCGCGCCTTTTGGATCACGAATTCGAGAATGGCTTTCGCGTCGTCGTATTTCGTTGAGTGGCCGCCTTCCTCGTGATGGATCAATAACACGTCGCGACCGCTGGTTTTCAATTGGTCCGCCAGCCGCACGACGCTTTGCGGTGGCACGATGGTATCCTTGCCACCGGCCGTGATGCCCACGGGCATCGTGAAGTGCTCCGGCCAGAATTCGGAGCTGCGCTTTTTGTATTCGTCGGGAATCTCCGTCTTGCTGCCGCCGAAAGAAGTGGCAATGGCGTCCTGGAAGTTGGCGAACTCGACCAGGTTCGCCGTGCCGTTCATGGCAGCGACGCCGTCCACGAGTTCCGGATGCAACGCCGCGAAGGTCAGGCTCGCGGTGCCGCCCATCGAGCCGCCACAAAGGAACACCCGCCCGATGCGGTGCGCGCGCTTCAATTCGCCGATGATCTGCACGACATCAGCCTCGGCCTTCGGCCCCATCCACGAGGTCTTCGCGCGGTAGTCCGGCGAGACGTAGATCATGTCGTGCGCCGCGGCGACATCGCGCGCGGCACGGCACTCGTCGCGCGGGTCGCGGGCAAACTGCCAGCGGTCCGAACCGTGGCCGTGCAACGCGACGAGCAGGTCGTGGGGCTGGTCGGCCTTGAATCCGGCGGGTAGCATCAGCACATAGCGCTGCTCCGTGCCGTCGCACACAGCGGTGAAGGCCACGTCGGCGATCTGGGCTTGGTTCGTCCCGGCCAACCCGTGGGCCGCGTTGGCGAGCAGAAGCAGCAGCGCAAAGATGACTTGTTTCATGGCGCAGTGGTGCTAGGGAGACGGAGCAAAAGTCAGTTCCTCGTCGGCAGTGCCGCGGAACGACTCGATCCGCACGGTCTCGGTGGCGGCATCATAGGTGCCGCCCTTGATGCTTTGCGGTCGAAGCCCAGCGGGATGCGGCAGTCGGAGTTCCACGGTGCGCGGTCGGCGGTCGGTCTTGCGCTCGATGTGCGCCGAGATCCGCCGCTGGTCGGCTGTCGTGGCGACGTGCAGGCTCGCCCGCCCGAAGTAGGTGGCGACGCCGATGAGATCAATCTGCTGGCCGCCCGCAAGGTAACTCCGCGGCACGCCCCGGAAGAAGGACAACGTGTCGCCTGTTTCGAGATAGAGCATCCAGCGGGTCTGCATCAAAAACCAGCCCTCCTCATGGGTTTTGTGCGGGCTGGCCGTGAAGTAGTGTTCCCAGAAGGTGCAGGTTTCGCGGTCGGCCATGCTGGCCACCGTGTTGTAATAGGTCTTCAGGAACGGCTTCACCTCGCCGCGCTGCAGGTGCGCCCAGTCATGCCGACTGTAATAGGGCTGGCTGAAGCCCGCATTGCGGCTCGTCATCAATTCATTGTGGTAGGAAAGCAGAAAGGCCGCCGCCGGCTCGTCCGGCGCGATGACCTCCTGAAACAGAAGATAGAGCGGGCCGAGCAATGAATCCCTTGCCGTCACCGTGCCGTGGCTATACCAAATGCCACCGTCGGCCTGTAGCAGCACGGGACCGCTGTAGTCGGCCCACGGGGCAACAGTCGGAACCCAGGTTCCATCCCCAAGGGGCACGACGGGCGATTTCGCCATCGTTTCAAAGAACGAAATCCGGATGTCGCGCTTCAAGCCCTCCGCTTCCTCGCGCCAGACACGCGCCTCGGCGGGATCGATCGTTTCCAGCATCTCCGCGACGCGCGCAAAGCCGAGATAGGTGTAGCCGTTGAGCATGTAGGACCGGAAGGGATCCTCCGGATCGGCCACCTTTCCATC
>JALOTT010000171.1 GCA_025457745.1 Verrucomicrobiota bacterium | reverse complement strand
GAAGCCGCACGGCAAGGTTTTTTCCAAGGTTTTCAGCCATCGGCGACCCTGTTTTCCCCCGCCGGAAGGCCCGCCGGCACCGGCTTTCCAGCTCAAAAACTGATAGGAATTGGCTTATTTGACGCTGCGCGGTTCAACCGGGTTTCCGGCTATCCCGGCAGGAGCAATGGCAAACGGGGCGTGGAGACGAGGGCAGCAAAAAGAGTGGGAAAAAGGTTGAACGAGTCTGCAAAGTGTGTATTCTTGCCCCATGAGTTCTACGTTGACCGATCTACACCGGGCGACCAACCGCGTAATGCGTCCGGTTCTGGCGGGGCAAACTGTGCACGTAACCGCACAAGGGAAGCCGGCAGCGGTAATTCGTCCGGATTATCCGAAACTGACCATGACTGCGGAGGAGTTCCGCGCGTTACCTTTGAGTGACGAGGAGCTGGATCAAGCAATCAACGAGGCTCTGGCCGAAATTCGCGCATGACCTACCTGGACACTTCGGCAATGGTGCGGGCCTGGCGGCTGAAAATATGCCCGGAGGAGATCACGCGCGCCGATTCCGTGGCGGAATTTTACGCCACCCTGACTGGCGGCATGACCGTAACCGTGGCTGGTATAAAAACCCGGGTGACAATTCCCCCCACGGAGGCGGCAGAAGGGGCAAAGCAGACTTTTGAACGCATGAGGTTTCGAGATTTTAACGGTAAAGAAGCGTTGGGCGAGCTTTCCTTCGCCGCCCAGAAAAACGTGCAAGCAGCGAACATCCACGATTGGATGCACGCGGCGGTAGCGGCCACCCAAGGTTGTGCTGCCATCGTCACGACCAACACGAAGCATTTCAAACAGGTGACGAAACTGAAACTTCTGGAGCCGGCGGACTTCTTTTCCAAACCTTAAAACACCCGGCCCGCCAGTTGCCCGGCCGCGATCCGATTGCAAGCGATAAAACTCCCGAGCGGCAGCGCGGCCACGGCGGCTGGGTCCGCGCCCAACTCGCTCACGCGCTTCAACGCCAGCGGTTCAATCAGCCGGAAGCAAACCAGTTCCGTGCTTTGATCCGTTACGCTGGCGTTGACCTTGTGCGGCAGTTGCGTGCAACAGACGTACTCGATATTTTCCTCGCGCCCGGTTTGAACCACCATTGAAAATGGGGCTGACTTTGCGCTGGTGCGAATGTTCGACTTTCAAGTGGCCGGAAGATGTCGCCATCATCAATGAGGTCCTCAAAGCGATTCAGCCGCGCGCCCGCGACTGGTTTGCCTGAGTGAATCTGGCACACGGCGGCGACGCTGGCCTTGAAGGGGCGGACATGGCAGTGACAACTGTTTCCTCCGCCGGCGCCCTTTCGGCGCAGCGGGTGCGATGCCTACGCCAGCTTGCCGGCGCTGACGTTCAGCAAATCCACGCCCACCTTCTTCAGCGCGTAACCGCATTCACGCAGGTAGTCGCCATACGACATCATCCAGTGGAACCCCTTCATCTCTTCCATCAACGCGTTGCAGTCGCCATTGATCTTCACGTCAATTTGCGACCGGCAGATGGCGTGGAAGGGATTGGCGATGATGGTGCCTTCGAAGCCCACCCATTTCTTGCTGGCGAAGTCCGGCACCAGGTTCGTGCAGACCTGCCCGAGCTTCATCTCGACTTTCGGGGCCGCGCCGTAGTCGGACTCGAAATGGGTGAGAATCTTCACCGGTTCGAGCTTCCTGCCATTCATTTTCCGCGGGGCGGTGCAGTGGGCCAGCGTGACGGTGTTGTCGTGCGGGTAGGTGGGGTCGTTCAGGAACACCGGCAGGTTGGAGATGTAATGGAGCAGCACGCCCGAGGGGATGACGACGAAGTCGGACTCGCAGAAGGCCAGGTAGCCGTCGTCGTTGAGCAGGCTCAACGGCATGCAGGCGGTGGTCTTGGACATGCCCATGATGGTGCCCATGCAATTGTTGACCGTGATGGCGTCGGTCCTGGCCTCGTCCATCACGTCTTTGAAGACTTCGTTCAAGACAAAGGCGTTGGCAACAAATTGGCGGGTGGTTTCCAGCTTCACGCCACGGCGGCCGAGATACCGGTCGGCGGCGACAGCGCAGGTTTTCACCAGGTCGGCCTTCTTCAGGGCATCCCCAATGCGCGGCCCGAAATCCTTGTAGTCGCAATCCACCAGGTCCATTTTCCACAACTCCCTGGCGCGGGCGGGAGCGGTCTGGCCGCCGTGCCCCCAGCCGGCGGCGCCTCCGACACACACCATCTTCTTCCCGAGCGTGTTCTTCAGCCCGCTCAAGGCACGCAGCCGCCACAGCATCTCGGCGTAGCGGTCCACGACCACGTCCTTCACGTCGAAACCCGGCTGCCCGTATTCATCGACCGTCTTGCGCAGGAAACGCGGATGCACGATCTCATACCAGAGGTAGGCGGGACCCGGATCATGGCGCAGGAACATCAGGTTCCATTTGTCCTTCACGGAGAGCGTTTCGAGAATCTTCAACCCGCCGCCGGCGCCATAGATCACCATCACGTCGTGGTCGCCCTTGGCGAGGTTGGCGGCAGGTTCGACTGTTTTGATCGCCTGCACGGGACGGATCTCCAGCGGGAACTCGGCGCCCTTCTTCAGCTCGGCCAGTTCGCGTTCGATGCGGGCCTTTTCCTGGCTGGCATCCGCTTCGGTTTGAATGCCGCCCCACGAACGCCAGCTCGTGACTTCGCGCCGTTGCGCCACCTGGTAGGTGAGGACCGGTTGCATCGTGATGGGCTTGCGCGGGAGCGGGCCGCGCCGGGGCAATCCCAGATCTTCGGCGGCCCCGAGGTCCAAGGAAGACAGGGCCAGCCCGCCCACGGTGGCCGCGCCGATCCCGTAAAGAAACTGGCGGCGGGTGACGCCTGGAAGCGGTGGTGGATTCAGGGACGCTGCGGCGGCGCAGCACGGGCAGTGGCAGGAGGAAGGGGAATGTTTCAACTGATTGGAATTTGCTTTTTCAATGCGCCGTTTCAAAGAGAGGAGGGCTAGCCGAAAATCCCCGGCACAAGCCCTCCTGTTTTTACCGTTACGCCTTACGCTTCCTGCAGAGCAGGGTCGAAGCCCCCAGCCCCAACAGACTCATCGTCGCCGGTTCGGGAATCGTAACATTCATAATCGCATTGGCAGCGATATATCGGTCAGCATCTGCAGGCTTATACTGATCATTGAATGCCACATAGGATGGACTATAATCGCTGGCCCAGTTGTCATCGAAATGCAGGGAATCTTGATCAAAGGATACACCACCATTGACAGCGCCAAGCCAGAGTCGGATTTCATCACCCACCGCCAAAGCTCGGTCGCCAGTGCCGTTGTTGTCACCGTCGTACATAAAATCACCCGTGAAACTAAAGGTGCCAAGATTGTCCCCGCCCGGCCGCAGGTATTTTAACGGATCCTCGGTGGTCCACTGAACTCCATAAATGCCGGCGTAAATCTCGATCGCTTCCCATTGCCAGCCATTTCCGGCAGTGCCTGCCGTGGCGGTAAAATCCCCGGCATCATTCGCGGCCGCCATCGAGGACATCACGACCTTGGGCCCCCATGACAATACGCTATTGTAGGTAGTTCCGCTGGGAAGAATCCACATGTTAAACCCGGAAATTCCTTCGCCTTCGCCAAGCCCCTGGGCCCAATTATGATACGTGTTTATGGCATTCGGCTGCACAACTTTGTAAAAAGACGGTGTGTATCCATACGCTGAATTCTCCCACGTAACATAACCTTCTCTTACTCCCGAGCCGCCATTGAATTTCACCAACGCACGGGCATCCTCCTGCGTTGCTTTGTCTCCGCCGGTTGAAACGGAGGCGCACTGGTCAAACCAGTCGTTGGGACGGAACTCAATTGTGGTGGCCTGAACACCGCCGCTTACGGCCAAAACCATTGTTACTACTGGACAAACTGTCATTAACTTTTTCATATTATTTTCCTTTTAATTAAACTGATAGGAATTTGTTTTTTGACGCTCCGCAGTTCAGGGAGAATTGCTTTTGCGCCGTGTTCATTTCATGTCAAGTATCTGCCTCCGAAGCCGCACGGCAAGGTTTTTTTTCAGGTTTTTTAATTGATAGGAATTTGTTTTTTTGACGCTCCGCGGTTCAGCCCAGCCTGTGAGGAGGCCGAGCGTAGCATCGGTACACAACGCCTGCGCCTTGAAAAACCACCCCAAACCAGGGTGATCCTCTGCCTCCACCCCTCAGGCCATCATTCCGTGCTGGCCACCGCCCCTGATCCCGGGCAAAAACCCGTAATCCTCTTTACCAATCGCCCTAAACATGGGTGAGACACGGCTTTCTGAACTTGTATCCATATTGTCAGTTGTCTCGCAGAGCGGTTGGCCTGTGGCGAGTTTCTGTCCTGGTTCCGAACCAAGGTGACTCTCCATAAAAACCGCGCGGGCCGCGATCACGAAGACCGCGGCCCGCGGGAGAATATATCTGCTTTTTAGGCCAGTCTCACTAGCCTCGATGGGGTGCGCACAAGAGACCGTTGTTGTAATTGTCCAGCATCAAGGAGAGCGGTTCCCCTTTCCTCCAAGCGCTGCTGCTGGCCTTCACTGGGGTGGCGCCGTAAGTCACAAACCACTGATCTGCCAGGATAATGGTTTTGGCAACGCAACTGCCTTCGTTTCCGATGAGGACGTTCAGTTTGGCGCAGACCAGCGCGTTGAACAACGTGCGCCGTTTGTCCCCATTCACGCTCTGTTGCATCATCTGGATGGCTTGGGCCTTGGTGAAGATCGTGGCGCCGATCATTATTTTGTCCACCGGCCAGGTCTCAGGATGGTTCTTCCAATAACCCGGAGTGCCCGTGCCCGGTGCCACCGGTGGGCACGGCATGGAACAGGTCGAGGAAGCTTCGGCCGAAACCTCGCTGTTGTCGCACACCGCGCGGCCACGGGCCGTGACGGTCGTGGTGATGTCCAACCCGCAGGCCGGCGGCGTAAAGCTGCCCGAGTAATTGACGCTGGCGTTCGCGCCCAGCGATCCGATGACCATGAGCTGGCCGGCCAGACTGTGCGTGACGGTGATGTTGGTCACGACGCTGCTGCCGGTGTTGCTCACCGTGCCGTTGAAGGTCATCGGCTGGCCGTTGGTGGATGGGCTGGAGCAGGCCATCGTCACCGCCAGCGCCGGCGCGCAGGGGCCGGCGGGCACGCAGACGTCCAGTTTGTTGATTTTGAACTGGTCGTTCGACCCGCCGGGCAGGGCGGCGACGACCAGGACGTTGCCCGACACTTCGCCCGCGTTGATACTCGCCACGCGCGGGTTGGCATTGGCCGTCAGGTTGTCTTCCGTGTAGCCCAATCCGCTCAGCACCCCGTCGCTCAATGTCAGGTGCTTGTTGAACGGATCGGCCGCAGTGCCAATCCACACCCGCAAATCGCTGTCGCTCACCACGTAGCCCAACCCAACCCGGCTCACCACCACGGGCTTGGAGAACTCGAGGAGGACGTAGTTCATCCGGTCGAGGTTGTCCACCGTGTGCCGGTTGTTGCTGCCGTCGCCCTCGCTGCTGTCGGTGACGCCCAGGCCGTGGGAGTAGGCGCCGAGATAAGCAGAGGCCCACGTTCCACTCGTCGTCCGACTGAAGGCGCTGGCCTTCACCGAAACGCCATTGACAGTGAACGTGCGGACGTTACCCAGCGTGCCACAGGTCGCGCTGTTGCCCGTCAACGTCAAGGTCGCTGGCACGCACGGCAGCACCAGCCCCGCATCCCACGTCAGGTCAGTCTCCCCCGCGACAAGCGTGGTGCAGATGGTCATGCCGGTGGCCGGATCGGCGTCGCTGTCCTTGGCGTCGTCAGCGCCCTGGTCGCGCGGACTGAACACGTATCCTGCCGGCAGCACAAAACGCACGTTGTAGTCGCCCGGGGTCAATTGCGGGAACAAGTAATAGCCGTTCGCGTCCGTGGTGGTCGTGGCCAGCACCGTGCCGGCGCAGTTCATCAGTTGCACTGTCACGCCTGGCACGCCCGGTTCGTTTGGGTCCTGGATGCCGTTGTTGTTCTGGTCGAGCCACACGAAGTCGCCAATCGCTGCTGGTTGAGGTGGCAGGGGCAAGGTTAAACTGGTCGCCAGCCAATCAAATGACGCCACCAGGTTGCCGATGCCGAGATCGTCGCGTGAAAACGCCTGCACCGTCAGGCTCGTGGCGCCCGCCGGGACATTCACGGAAACCGGTAAAGTGTCCCACTCTTCGCCATCCACGCTATCGAGCAGGTTGTCCAGAACGGTGGTGGTCCCGCCGGTGGTAATCTCGATCGCCGACGGCCGCACGCGGCCGTATCCCGAGAGCGTTCCGGACACGCTCGCGAAAAACATGTTGAGCTGTGCCGTCCTGGCAGCGGGCGAAGCCGGAAAATTGAATGTCTGTGCCACGGTATTTTGCAAGGGGTCGGCAAAACCACCATAGGCGAGATCGGAGCCATCGCGAATCTCGATCTGCGCGGCGGTGGTGCCGTCGTCATAAATCACCAATACCCCTGCGCCGTTGTTTGCAAAGGAGAACGACAGGCCGTCCACGAACAGTATGTTTGCCCCGGCGGTAAACAGACCGAGGCTCGTGATATCGGCGCGGAACGTCGAGGCCCAGGCCTGCGAGGAGTTCTGCGAAAAGAAGTACGTCGGACCGCCGATCAGTGTTCCGGTGACCTCGACCGCCTGGAGGGAGCTGTCCGCCACTAGTATTTTGTTGTCGCCCGGGGAACTATCTCCCATGAACCCTTCCCAGTAGAGGAGGACTTGTTTTATTGTTGCGCCCACCGGCACCTCAACGGTGATTATCCATGGCGGGGTAGGCGGGTTAATCATGCCGATGCCGCCGGCGGCGACGCCGGTGCCGGAAGCAATCGCAATGCTGGGGGTGCCGAGGGTTTCCGTCCCGTCGGCTCGCGCCAGTTCGATGGAACAGAGGGCGACCAACCCGAGGATCAGACAGACTATACGTACTTTCATGATGTTCTTCTTTCTGTTGGCATGCGCGCACAAGCGCGCATGTGTTAATGTTTGTCCTGTTTGTCCGTGAATCTCTCTTAACACGGATTCCGTCATTATCCTAAGTTCGCCCGGGTTTTGGTTCAAGGAAAAATGGCAGGAATAAGACCCGACGCGACCTTCCGTAGAATATCCGACAAGCATAATTGTGGACGGCAATTCGAGAGCGGCCTTTTCTTTCCTGATGCCAGCCTTTCCAGGTTCCAGCCTGACCCGATTGTGTGTAACCCGGGTACGTCATTGGGGCAGGGTTTGGCAGATTCCAACAAAGCTTCCAGTGCCCTGGCGCGCTGGGCTATTCATGCCCAAAGGCAAAGCGATGAAATAGCTGTTGCTTACCTTGGGATCATCGTCCTTGGGCGCAGTCCGGGTGACCGGGCTTCCATTGTGTTGGCGCTAACATTATCAGGGCGAAAAACCGTTTGAACCAATATGCCCTCATTTGCATACGTAGCCCGCGAAACTGGCAGCGGAGCGGAGATTAGCAGTTCGCTGGATGCGGCCACCGGGCAGGCCGCCATCATGGCGCTGCTCAAACGAAATCTGCT
Organism: Verrucomicrobiota bacterium; assembly: GCA_025457745.1. Taxonomy (GTDB): domain Bacteria; phylum Verrucomicrobiota; class Verrucomicrobiia; order Limisphaerales; family JADLHS01; genus JALOTT01. The sequence goes on along the minus strand of JALOTT010000171.1, from coordinate 204 downwards.
CGTGGTGTCCATCCAGGAACAAATCGGCCAGAAGGGCCGCATCGGCGGCGGCAGCGTGGGATTGACCGGCCTGGTCATTTTCACCCGGCAACTGGCCACGATGATTACTGCCTAGTAAATGGCATTGGACACACTGCGTGAGATTTGTTAGAGTTGCTGAAGCATGGCAGCAATTGACAACCGTTCTCTGGATCACAAGACGTT
>JALOTT010000170.1 GCA_025457745.1 Verrucomicrobiota bacterium | reverse complement strand
CTTTCATCCGACAAACCGATTTTGAGAATTCGTGCTGACCAATGATGACGCCAATTTGGTGCAGGCTATGTAGTGTTATTTATACGCGGACATGTAGCCCGTAACGTTTCCAGGCCGGTCGAGGTTGCGGTGAGTTGGTTGACTCGACCATGTTCTGCTTGCCTTGAGGCTTAGAGCAGTCGCGCTTGCGCGCCGGTCGGGGCTTTCAGTCCCAGTTTCTGGTAACTCAGTTCCGTGGCCACGCGGCCTTGCGAGGTGCGCTTGAGGTAGCCTTCCATGATGAGATACGGTTCGTAAACCTCTTCGAGCGTGTCCGGCTCTTCGCCCACGGCCACGGCGAGCGAGCCGACGCCGACCGGGCCGCCACCGAACTTGGTGATGATGGCTTCGAGGATGCGTTTGTCCATTTCGTCGAGGCCGTTCTGGTCAATCTCCAGCATGGCCAGCGCTTTGTCGGCGATCTCAGCGGTGATGCGGCCATCGTGCCGGACCTGCGCGTAATCGCGGACACGGCGAAGCAAATTGTTTGCGATGCGGGGCGTGCCGCGACTGCGCCGGGCGATTTCGTGCGCGCCGGCTTCCTCGATTTCGACGTTCAACAATCGCGCGGAACGGACGATGATAATTTGCAATTGCTCGGCGTGATAATAGTCCAGCCGTTCGCGCATGGGAAAGCGCGTGAGCAGCGGCGCAGTGAGCAGGCCGCTGCGCGTGGTCGCGCCGATGAGCGTGAAGCGCGGCAGGTTGAGCCGCACGCTGCGGGCGTTCGGGCCTTGGTCAATGATGATGTCGAGTTTGAAATCCTCCATCGCGGGGTAAAGATATTCCTCGATGGTTTTCTGGAGGCGATGGATTTCGTCAATGAACAGCACGTCGCCGGCTTCCAGATTCGTCAGCAGGCCGGCGAGGTCGCCCGCTTTCTCGATGGTTGGGCCGCTGGTGCTCTTCAAACTCGCGCCCATTGCTTTGGCCAGAATGCAGGCGAGCGTCGTCTTGCCGAGGCCGGGCGGGCCGTTGAGGAGGATGTGGTCGAGCGCCTCGCCGCGCTGTTTGGCGGCGGCGACCGCGATTTCCAGGCGTTCCTTGACCCGGGCCTGGCCGGTGAACTCGGAAAAGAGCGAGGGCCGCAGTGTCATTTCGAGCGCGGCGTCGGGTTTGTTCAACGTGGAGATCGGCCGTTCAGGCATCGCGTGGGAGCATGGGCAAAGGGCAAATCGGCGGCAAGGCCAAAGACGCCGGTGCAATAAACTTGTTTCCCGGGCGCAGATTGGCTAGAAGTTGCACGGGATGAAAACGCGATGGTTCATTTTGGGGCTGGCGGCGATTCCACTGCTTTCTGTTCAGGCAAAAACCGACCTGGCCATGACGGTTCACGAGGACCGCGGAGAAATTGAAATCCGCCTCGGAGAAAAGCCACTGTTCGTTTACGCCTTCGCGACGAACCAGCTCAAGCCCTACCTGCGTGAGCTTTACACCCTTGGCGGCGAAAATGTGCTGCTCGACGCGCCGCCCGATCATTTGCATCACCACGGGCTGATGTACGCCGTGCGCGTGAACGGCGTGAATTTCTGGGAGGAGAAGGACGCACCGGGCGTTGAAAAGCCGGTGAAGCTGTTGGCGCATTCGGTCGGCAAGAGCGCGGCTGGATTGTCGCAGGCCAAGTTCAAGCAGTTGATTCACTGGCTCGCGCCCACCAACCGGAGCGCGGCAAATTCCAAGGCGGTCGCATTGCTCATCGAGCAGCGCACCCTGACCCTGACCGTGGACGAGCGGAATCGCGAGGTGGCGTTGCAATGGGATGCGGCATTCGAGGTTGGCCAATCCGGTAAAGTCACGCTGCACGGGACGGATTACAACGGACTCGGCCTGCGCCTGCCGCAATCGTTTGATCACGTCGCTGCTTTTCAGAACTCGGAGAAATCGCCCTACGTTGGACCGAAGAGCCGCGACAACATTCCGGCCCGGTGGACCAGTGTCACTGGCAAAACCGGCACGGGTGAAGTCACGCTGGCCCTGTTTGGCAAGACAACCAACCCCGGCGGCAACACGGTGTTCTTTACCCTGCTCGAACCGTTTGCCTATCTGTCCGCGACGCAGGGACTGGACAAAAAGCCGCTTGAATACGCGGCTGGCGACAAATTTCGCCTGAGCTATCTGCTCACCGTTTTCAGTGAGCCGAGGGCGGCGGATGTTTTGCCGCGGTGCTATGAAGCTTGGGCCAAAGCTGGGAATTGAATTTGGTCCGGTGGACGAGGTGGGGCGCGTTACTCCGTGCGCGCCCTGTCTTGAGGCCAACCCAAGCAGCAATCTATTTTGGCGATTGGTATAGAAATCAAAATCTGAACCTAAAAAACACATGAACAAAATTCACATCGGCATCAACCTGGAATTCGTCCGTCACCAGGACAAATCCTTCGAATGGGGCGTCGCCAAGGCGGCGGAACTCGGCTACACGCGCATCGAGCCGATGGTCCATTGGGGCCGCGAGCTGTTGAGCGAGGCCGGTTACTTTCACAGCGTCTCGATGCTCGACGACCCGCTGCGCATCAAGCGGGCGTGCGCCAAGTACGGCGTGAAGCTTTCCGGTCTTTCCACGCACACGCCCATCACCAAGCCGGAAATCGGCGTCGAGTATTTGAAGCAGGCCATCCGCTTCGCCGCCGAGTGCGGCGCGCCGGTCGTCAACACGGACGAAGGCCCGAAGCAGCCGTGGACGACCCAGGCCGAGGATTTCGTGTTGATGCGTTACACGCTAATGGAGGCGGCGAAGGTCGCCGAACCGCGCAAGATCCTCATCGGTCTGGAATGTCACCAGCAATACAGCAAGGTGCCTGCAGGTCTCGACCGCATTTACAATCTGGTAAAAAGTCCGGCCATCGGCATCAACTTCGACACGGGCAACGCCTACCTCGCCGGCCAGGACCCTTACCGATGGCTGGAGCGTGTCGTAGGCCGGCTAGTGCACCTGCACGCCAAGGACATTTCCATCCAGCACTCGCAGGCCGAACGCGGCAAAGTCACCGGCACGCCGGTCGGCTGCGCTTGCGGCGACGGCGTCATTGACTGGGCGCGCGTCATCAAAATCTGCCGCCGCGCGAAACGCGACCTCGTATTCTCGGTGGAGTGCGGCACCGTCGAGCAAGCTGACCGCTCCATCAAACATCTCAAGCGGTTGCTGGCGTAACTTTGCCATAGCCACCCCAAAGTAGCGGCGCAAGCCTCCGGCTTGCGTGAGTGTCGTCAACCTTTCAGGTTGGCGGGGAGAGTCATGCCTTTGCTTCAAGTTTTTTCCTCGGCGGCGGCGAGGTCGGCAGTGAGTTGAATTGGCTTCGCCTCAAACCAGACTGCCGATTCGTTGCAACCGGAGGAACGGCTCGCCCAGCGCGCGAGATCGCGCCAGATCCACTTCGAATTCCGCCACCCAGTCGTTGTCTTCCTCCGGGTCAACCAGCATCTGCTGAACGCGCCAGGTTTTCTTGTCTTCCGCAGGCACGACATAGGTGTGCCGCACGTTTCGCGCGTTCGGATCGAGGCAGATGTGATCGTGCTTGAGTTCGTAAGCTTCCACCGCCGCGTGCAAACGGTCAGCAGTCCACGTCTGGTCATCGGCATCCATTGCTAAATTGAGATTCGCAATGGCCTGTTCGTAATCCCCAATAACCAGCCCGCGCAGGAAAACAAAAATGCGATTCCGAATCGCCGCCGTGAACGCCTTGGTATCGCGCGTAACGTCCAGCGCGGCTTCCTCTGCGCCAGGCGGTCGCACTTCCTTCGTTTCCGCCCGCTGGAAATTCGGGTCGCGCATCTTCTCCCACTCGTCGAGCAAACTCGAATCCACCTGCCGGATCATCGAGCCGAGATAAACTTCCATCTCGCGGACCTGGTCGTTCTTGGCTGCATCAGGAACGTTTTGCGTGAGAACTTTGTAAACGCGATTCAAGTGCCGCAGCAACACTCCCTCGGCGCGCTGCAACTCGTAGTCCCGGATGTAATCCGAGAACGAGCGGAACGATTCAAACATTTCCCGCGCGATGGATTTCGGGCGGATATTCTCCTGCCCCACCCACGGATGTTTGTCCGCAAAGGCATTGAAGGTCGAATAAATGAACTCCCGGTTCGGCTTCGGGTATTCGAGCTTTTCCAGTTCCTCCATCCGTTTGTCGTACTCAATCCCCTCCATTTTCATCTCGGCCATCTTCTGGTCCTTCACCCGATCCAGTTGCTTGCGCAGGATGATGTCCGGGTCTTCGATGATGGATTCCACCAGCGTCAGCAGGATGAGCGCGTAATCCGGCTGTTGCGGATTAACCAGCGGAATCGTGTCGAGCAGATACAACGACAACGCCTGATCCATCGAGAAATCCTCCTGCAACTCGACGTTCACTCGAAGTTTGCGCCTGGTAGTGGCGCGGGCGTCTTCGCCTGCGACCGTCCTGCAAGCGTCCCCGCTTGCAGTTCCCGTGCGGACGGGGACGTCCGCAGGACTGGTGGCAGGCGAGGACGCCTGCCCCACTATCTCCACGATCTTCCGGTCGAGCAGCGAACGGAACAATTGCCATGCACGTTTGAGGTGCGCCTGCTTCTGCCGTGGAGTTTCGTGACACCGCGCAATGAGCTGTTGCATCGCCCGGCAACCGTCGCCCTTCCGACTCAGCACATTCAAAAGCATGCCGTGCGTGACCTGAAACCGCGAGGTCAGGCGTTCCGGCGGCGCTACGATCAGTCTCGTAAACGTATTCTTGTCCCAGTTGACGAAATTCTTGTCCGGCGGCTGACGCTTCACGGTTTTCTTTCCGCCGCGTGCGGATTTCTCCGCGAGCTTCAGATTTTCGATCACATGCTCCGGCGCTTGCGCCACCACCCAACCGCGATCATCGAAGCCCTTGCGTCCGGCGCGTCCGCTGATCTGATGAAAATCGCGCGCGCTCAGGATGACAGTTTTTTGCCCGTCGTATTTGCACAGCCGCGTAAACAACACGGTGCGGATGGGCACGTTGATGCCGACGCCCAGCGTGTCCGTGCCGCAAATGATTTTCAGCAGCCCCTTCTGCGCGAGTTGTTCGATCAACACGCGATACTTCGGCAGCAATCCGGCATGATGCAACCCGATGCCGTGCCGCAGCCACTTTTTGATGTCCGGACCGTATGGGCTGCTGAACTTGAATCCTTCGAGCGCATTGGCGATCGCGGCCTTCTCGTCGCGCGAGCAAACGTTGATGCTCGTGAAATCCTGCGCGCTCTGCGCGGCCTCCAGTTGCGTGAAGTGAACGACATAGACCGGGGCTTTGCCTTCGGCGGCGAGGCTTTCCAAAGTCTTGGCCAGCGGCAGTTCCGAATACTCGTGCGACAGCGGAACGGGCCTGTCCGCGGACGCTATGGCAGAAGTTGGACGCCCGTTGAGCCGCGTGAGCTCCTCCTCAAAGAACGCCGTATCGCCCAAGGTCGCAGACATCAGCAGAAAGCGGGTTTGCGGCAGCGTCAACAACGGAATCTGCCAGGCCACACCGCGGTCACGATCGGCGTAGTAATGGAATTCGTCCATGACCACGTCCTGCACGTTGGCCTCCGCGCCTTCGCGCAACGCGATGTTGGCGAGAATCTCAGCGGTGCAGCAGAGGATCGGCGCGTCCCGATTAACCGACGCATCGCCGGTGCTAAGGCCGACGTTGTCCGGACCGAACTCGCGGCACAGCGCCATGAACTTCTCGTTCACCAACGCCTTGATCGGGCAGGTGTAGATGGAACGGCGCCCTTGGGCGATGGCCTGAAAGTGCAGCGCCGTGGCCACCAGCGATTTGCCCGAACCAGTGGGCGTGTTCAAGATGACGTTCTTACCCTCGAACAATTCCAGGATGGCCGATTCCTGCGCCGCATAAAGTTGCAGCCGCCGTCCTTCCACGTAATCCAGAAAGCGCCCAAGCAAAACATCATTGCTGGCTTTCTCATCGCGCGGAATCAGATCGTATAGCGTGGCTGACACAGGACACCAACCCTACGGAGGCGCGGCCGCTTTGAAAAGGCTGATGCGATTCGGCATGAACTTATTTGGCCTGACTGGCTACTCGCCGCGCAATCGCACATTGTGACGCCCGCGAGAAGCGGCGGCGGAAAATCAATTACGTTAGGGCCGGCTATTTGAATATCATCACGACTGCATGAAAATCAGATTTCGACTCTACCGAAGAAAGAAGGGCGGAAGGTTCTATGTTGAGGACTGCGAAACCGGCAAACAACAAAGTCTTGGGACGTGTGACCGTGCCGAGGCAATGTCACTTTTGCATGGGCGCAACGAATCATTCCGGCAACCGCAACTGAATCTTCAAATGGCCAAGGCCTATCTCGCGGGGACGGATTCGGGCATGACGACGCGAACGTGGCAGGGCGGCTTCGATGCGATCACCGAAACCAAGCACGGCTCGACACAAGCTCGTTGGCGGTGCGCGGCCAAACAGAAGGCATTCAATTTGATCCGTCATCGCGTCATCCTGGAAACGCAACCAGAGCATTTGCTCGCCTGCCTCAAGGCGGGCACGGTCAGCACCAACGTCCATTTGCGAAAGCTTCACAGCTTCTGTCTCTCAATGGACTGGATCACGCGCCCGATACTTTCGAAGCGGCTTTGGCCGGTGATCCGGCATCAGCCCAGGCGCGCGATCACGCTCAAAGAACATTGTCGCATCGTCGAGCGTGAGAAGGATCCGGAGCGGCGCGACTTCTACGACCTGTGCTGGTATCTCGGTGGCTCGCAGGGCGACCTCGCGAACCTCACCGCCGCCGACATTGATTGGTCGAACCGAACCATTGCTTACGTCCGGCAAAAGACTGGCAGCATCGCTCTCATCCATTTCGGATCAAAGATTGAAGCGGTGCTGAGGCGATTGCCTGCGAGTGGCGCGCTGTTTCCGAATTTGCGAAACGTGCGCTCCAGCGACCGCGCCACTGAGTTCAGACGGCGTTGCCGAGGACTTGAAATCAAAGGTGTCTCGCTTCATTCGTATCGCTACGCTTGGGCGGAGCGCGCAAAACAGTGCGGTTACCCGGAGCGATTCGCCCAAGAGGCGCTCGGCCACAACAGCAAAGCTGTCCACCGCGCCTACTCGCGAATGGCCAAGGTGAAATTGCCATCGCTGGAAAGCTACGAAAAACAAAATCTAGAGGGCCGCATTGTGTAGCTGCTTCCGCCTTTGCCCACCCCCGAAATGACCAGCCGCCCGTTCAGGATTATCGGCTGAAATCCAGCCCCCTACACACGCCCATGAGCCGTTTGCTTGCGGGCATTGCGTTCCTGCCAGTAGCTGCTGATGGCGTCGCTGGCCCGTGCAAGCCATTTTTCATCACGGCGCAATTGCTCCAACATTTGCGCCGCAAAGTATTTCCGGCTGTTACGAGCAGGATGGCCGAGAGGTTTCAACAGTCCGGCAGCGACCAGCATCGGAATCTCGTGCGGGTCGAATCCAAGAAACCAAGCGGTCTGCTTAGCGTCAAGTCGCGCGGGGATAATTTTCCAACTCAAGAATTCAGTTTGTTGGGCCGAGAGAATCATAAGCTGAAAATCGCACGTTACGATGTTCGTAACAACAAATTGTAAAGGTGGCAAAAAGCACCCCCTGACTTTTATGCGACGAAATCAATTTTCAAGTTGCAATTACTCCCCAGTCTCAATAACTGCTTCATGAAGGTTCATAATGGATAGAGGTCAAGTTTGCCACAGAAGAATAAAATGCGCGGGCGGTAATTTTTGAAGTTGCGAAATCCTCTGGCG
>JALOTT010000554.1 GCA_025457745.1 Verrucomicrobiota bacterium | reverse complement strand
CTCAAAACCGGAGGACGAAAAGGGGTGCAACCTGCAACCACTTTTCCGCCTTGGACGTGCAACCAACCCGCCGCCGACTTCCCGCCGCCTGGCTGCCGTCACTGTGCAACTCGGCTGCCGACGTGCCTGCTGACCGGCTGAAGCCGTCGCGCTGCAATGATGCTGCCAGCGCGCCGCACACCGTCCGCCCGGCTCTTGGCAGACGGGCAGGTGCGTTGTCTAACTCCCTTCCCTTCTCTGCTGTTTTTCCTCCGGTGCCGTGCGCCGGGCCATTCGCTCACGCTCGCGGAAGCTGCAAAGCTCCTCTATCCGCGCCGCAATCACAGCGGCGGTTTGATCGGGTTGAGCACTAGCGACTCTCGCAAGTTTGAACGCCACCTGCTGCAAATCCGATATTGCCGAGCGGAAAGTCTCTTGGTCGGGCATTTGCAGGGCCAAGTCCAAGAGGCGCATTGTCGAGTCCTGAAGAACGGCGCGGGCCGGCCCCGCCTTGGGTCCGCGCTCCAACATGGATCCCACAGACGCCAGTTCATTTGCCAATGCTTCGCTCAATAGTTCGTCCATTAACGGCTTGACCTCGGCTTCGTAAACCTCAGAAAACAGGGCGTTTTTACGCGCATTTGGCCTAGCGGTAACAGCGAGAACCAGACTGAAGTCAGTCGGCCCGAAACCTTCAGCCAACCAGCGCGGATTCACGCGGTGGGCTGCAATCAGCCGCCGGGCCAGGTGCCACTTCAACGGGACCCTTCTTAGCTCAACATTATGCACTTCATCCCGACTGAACCCATGCTTCCGCCCCCATTCAACTTGGCTCAGTCCGGTGACTTGGCGCGCCTCGGCAAAGCGCGCACAAATCCCCTGCTCCAGATTGGACAGCGGCTTCCATTGGGAAACTAAGCGAGTCTTCGCCACACCGGTTAAACTAACAAGGTCGGAAGTGGGGGAAAACGCAAAAAGTGTTCCCAGCGCAGATTAATTTTGAACATAAGGGGCACTGCTACTTGAAAAAACGAGTTGACCTATAACCCCGCACGGGGTTATTTTATTGCCGCAAAAGATGCACTTGGCGTCAAAAAGCGTAAACCGACGAGAGCCCCGAATTCGGGGGCTGACAGCCGCCGCGCGCCATCTGGGCGTGACGGTAGGACATTTGTCTCGCGTCGTCGTTGGCGTGCGGTCTTCGCCCGCTCTGCTCGAAAAATACCGCGATCTCCGCGCCACCTCCTCCACAAAAACACTAGCGCAACATGACAAACACGGTCCAGTCAGTTAAAGAAAAGCTCGCCGCCCGAGCTGAACAAGCTCGCAGCGAGATACAGTCTGAATGCTCGTTTGACGAAGCGCGCGTTAGCACGCTTCGACGCGAACTTGCCGGCTCTGAAAATTTAGCCCGCGAGGTCGAACGACTCGAAAATATCGTTTCTTCGGCACCTGCCGCACTGAAACTGCTGGATGCCGAGCTGCTCCATTATGCCGAGCGCCGGCGAAAAATTTCTCATAGACTTGCCCTCGCGTTGGGTGCCGGCCAGTCAATTCGAGGAAAAGGCGACGAAATGGCTGAGTGGTTCGTCGATGAAAAACTGGAAACCGAGATCCGCGAGGCCGTTCAGCGGCATTTGATCGATGAACCCAAAAGCCGACTGCGCGAAATCGAAGCAAGACTTGGCGACCATCCCGCCACGCCAGAAACCGTCGAACCGTCTGCAACTACATCAAACAATAAACTTGGAAAAATATGATTACTGCCCTCACCTCTCCGCGCGTTTCGATCACGAGCGATGAAACCGCAACGGTCTTGCGCGCATACGCCGCCGAACCAAACGCTCGTCGGCGCGGTCAAATCTACGCCAGCGAAATCTCTCCCCGCTTGTGCGCGGGTGATCCTCTGCCGCTCAAGGGCGTCTCCAACACGCTCGGCACGATTGTCAGTGGCATCGTCACCCAGCGCACGCTGGAACTGATGTTCACCAAATGGCCGCTCCTGCGGGCCATCACCACCGACTTCAGCGATGAGCCGGCCAAGGTCAACGAGGTCATCACCACCCGCACCATCGGTTTGCCCACGGTCCAAAACCTGGGCGGCACGATCAGCAACGCGGGCGTAACGGGCCACCGAATGGGGTGGCACGACCCGCAACCTGGTCAACGAGCACGCGCAAGCGATGAGCGTGAGCCTGGGTCGTTACCTCACCGACACGCTGTCCGCCTTGTGGGGCGACACCTACACGGCAGAGACGGTCAAGGCCACGTCCGCCGTGGATTACTCCACCATCTGCTCAATCGTCAGCGCCATGAACGCGGCTGGTGTGCCGGACGCGGGCCGGTTCGGCGTGGTCAGTTCCGCCGTGGCCGCCGCCATGCGCGAGGACGAAATCATCATGGAGCACTTCGACCGGAACACGGCCAGCGGCTACGCCCACTGGGTGAACCTCGAAGGCTTTACGGACATCTGGGAATACCCGGCGTTTGCCGGCACGAACAACACCACCGGCTTCTTCGCCTCGAAGAGCGCCTGCGTGGCCGCGTGCCGCCTGCTGGCCGATCCCGGCACGCTGCTTGGTTTCGGTTATCCCGGCACCTTGCAGGCCGTCACCGAACCGGAGAGCGGCCTCTCCGTGCTCGCCAACAACTACGTGGACGCGAACACGCTCGCCATCACCACCCGGCTGATCCTGCTGGGCGGCGTGGATGAGGGCCAGATCGCCTGTGCGAACCGGCTCTGCACCGCCTAAAACTTGTGAGCGCCTAGTATGACAGCATTTTTTAATTTTTTTGAGGGCCGGCCCACAGGTGCGGCGCCCGCCGCCGCCCTCCCGATGAAATCATCCGAACCTGAACCACCCGCCATGCTGCTGCCGTGTCAAAACCAAACCGCCGACCAAACGGCCCGCGAGGCGCTGGCTTATCACCGGCGCTGCCTTCCGCCCGATCAAAGCTTGCCCGGCTCTGAGCGGTTACCCCGCCAATCCGTGGAGGCCATCCGCCGGCTGCTGACCCTCTTGTTGTCAACTCAATGGACCGGGCCACGGGCCCAGTTTTATCTTAGCAGGGAAGTTTCAGCCGCATCGTTCTGCCGCTGGCGGCAAGCTTTTCTCCGCGACGGCCTGGCCGGGTTGGTTCCCCATACTTTTCATTGCGGTCGCAAGCCGATCAACGGCACGGCGAAAAACAAGCCTGCAACGTGGGTGTTGGTTCGCCCGCAACGGCTGTTGCTTGCCCACCGCGCCTTGCGCACGGCTTCAAAACAACTCCGGCAGTTTCTCGCCAAACACAAAACCAAAAGGAAGCAATACCTATGAAAGACACCATCGGTTCTCGCAAAACCGTTGCCCACCCCACGCGCGGGCAGAAAACCAGCCTGGCAACGCGCCGCCGAAATTACCAGCCGCCAGGGTATGTTATTGACGCCGCTGGTTCAGCGGCGACATGGCATATCGAAATTCCGCTTGCTGTGGACTGCCTTAACATTTCCGAGGGGGATTTCCCGCCCGAACAGTTTGCGCAAATCACCCATTCCGCCGGGCTCGCGGGCCTGAGCATCGCACAGTATTTGAATAAGGTTCACCGCGACTATTTCGCGCGGTGCGATTGTGGCGATAAGCAATCGCCCCGAACCTGCCGGGCACTGGGCGACAATGGAGAATGAATTCAACCCCCGACAGACACGAAGTTGCCGGCGACGGCCCGGCGGTGGAGTTGCTTACCGCCAAACAAGTGGCGGTTTACTTTCTGGTAAAGCCAGGCACGTTTTTGGCGTGGGTGCTCAATGGACTCTTGCGTGGAAATCGCGTGCCTCCGGAATTCGTGTCGAGGGTTAAAGGCCGCTATCTTTTTGACCCTCGAATCGTTCCCTTCATTGAAGCCGAG
>JALOTT010000169.1 GCA_025457745.1 Verrucomicrobiota bacterium | reverse complement strand
CATAGTAGATCCTTCCGAGATAGAAGCCATCCGACATGTCGTTCACGAGTTGGGCGACACGCACTTCATCATCGGGCGTTCGGCGGTTGACGGGACGTTCCCTTATCAAGAGACCGTCGGCACGGAGGAGTTTCTGATGCGCATGGTCACGGAACCGGAATTCGTGCGCCGGGCGATCGACGTATACGTGAAGCGTTCGATCGCCTATTTCGAGGCGATGCTCGATGCGGGGTGCGATGCAGTGATGACCACCGACGACTACTCGGGCAACAACGGGCCGTTCATGGGGCCGGCTCGATTCCGCGAGTTCATCCTCCCCGGCATCATCCGCCAGACCGAGGCGATCCATGCACGGGGCGGCTACTTCATCAAGCATACCGACGGCAACGTCTGGGGCATCCTTGACGGGCTCGTCGAGGCCAAGATTGACGGCTGGCACGGCATCCAACCCCGCATCGGCATGGATCTGAAACTCCTCAAGGAGCGCTATGGAGACAGGCTGTGCTTCTTTGGCGGCGTCAATTGCGAGACGCTGATCGAAGGCCCTCCGGCGCTTGCGGCGGAGGAAGTGCGCTATGCGATCAAACACGCGGCCTCGGGCGGCGGGTTGGTGATCGCCAATGGCAATGTTCTACAACCGGGAATCGAACTGGCCAACTATCTGGCGGCCCGCCAAGCGACGCGCGAACACGGAAGATATCCCCTGACGACAGGCAGTGGTTAGAATCTTCGACCAACCCGGAAAATGACGTCGATGGTGCCGGCTGGACGGCACCTGCCGTTCGTGCCATCTGATCTCCCGAAACGATGTTCCTAAGATGAACGTTGTGCAGGAATCCTCCGTGCGACTTCCATTCCGATCGGGCGACTGGGTGGCGGCTGCAAAGCTGGATGAAACCCAGCGCCTCCAGAATACATTGAACCGCGGAGCGTCAAAAAAGCAAATTCCTATCAATTGGCAGTCCCCTGCCCACCGGATGCGGGTGATACTTGCGACGACGGCGCGCACGGAGTAACGCGCCCTGTCATTGCCCCTGTGCGGAGATGATTTGCCCGGGGGGAGTTGCTGGCGGCGCAGCAATTGGAAGTGGACCTGATTGAAACCATGCCCCGTTTCGACTGGGTGATTTTTGTGGACGCAGCGCTGGCGGAGGTGTCTCCCCGGATGACGCGGACGGAGGTGCAGCCGGCTTGGGCGGCGCACGCGGTTTCGCATTATCTGACGCCGCGGACGTGCTGGGGCTGGCGCAAGTGCTTCACGGTTGCGCGCCGCGCGGCGAGTTGTTCCAAATCCCGGCTTACGACCTGAATTTTGGCGAACAGCTTTCGGCGTTGACGGAGGCCGGTGCGCGCGAGGTGGTCAGGGAAATCAGGGATTGGGTGGGAAGCGGCTCGACTTGACGCCGCCGCGAGGCCTTCCTACAAGAAATGTCCAATTCTTGCCAATGAACGGTGAGACCAAGTAAGGTAAGGCGGCGAGAGTCAAAGCAGATTGAGAATCGGCTGTTTGATGCGTGAGAAACGGCCGGGATGATTGCCAGGCGCAGTGCGCCATTCCTTTTTGAGCACGTAATTATGAACATTCAACGAACTCTCAAATACGAGGCGGACAAGGTGCCCGGCTTTGGCCGCGAAATCATGAGCGTGCCGGGTTGCGAGCAGCTTAACGACTGCATCCAGTGCGGCACTTGCTCCGGCGTCTGCCCGTTGAGCATTTACATGGAATACACCCCGCGCCAGATCATGGAACTGACGCGGTCGGATTTCAAGGATGAGGTGCTCAAGAGCAACACGATCTGGCTTTGCGCTTCCTGCTACGCCTGCACCACGGAATGCCCGCGGCAGATTCGCATCACCGACATCATTTACGAACTCAAGCAGCGGGCCATCAAGGAAGGCAAGTATCCAGCCCGCTTCCCGATTCCCGTGCTCGCGCAGGAGTTCTCCAGCATGGTCAAAAAGAATGGGCGCATCACCGAGATGCTGCTGGTCATGAAGTTGTTCCTGAAGACCAACCCCTTCGCCGCCATGGGCAACTGGCGCATGGGCATTGATCTCATGAAGACCGGCCGGTTCTCACTGGCCACCGAGCACATCAAGCAACGCGGAGAACTCGGCCGGATGCTGGACGCGGTGGACGCCAAGAAAGAAAATTAAGCCATGAAATACTCCTACTTCCCCGGTTGTTCATTGAAAGGTCTGGGTCGTTCGTATGAAGAGTCGCTGCTGCCCGTGATGAAGCATTTGGGCGTCCAACTCCAGGAGCTGGACGACTGGAACTGTTGCGGCGCCACCGCCTACATGGCGGTGGATGAAGGCAAGGCTTGCGTGCTCGCCGCCCGCAATCTCGCGCTCGCCGAAAAGCAGGGCAACCTGCCGATCATGGCGCCTTGCGCCGCCTGCTACCTGGTGCTGAACAAAACCAAGCACTACATCCACGATTACCCGGCGATGAAGCAGACGGTGGATCGCTCGCTGGCGACGGTGAATTTGCGCTACAGCGGCAACACGCCGGTGAAGCACCCGCTCGATGTGCTGATCAATGACGTGGGCCTCGATGCGATCAAGCAGAAGGTCGTCAACCCGCTCACGGGCCTGAAGATTGCGCCCTACTACGGCTGCCAGATTGTGCGGCCCTACGCGACGTTTGACGACCAATACAACCCCACCACCATGGACCGATTGCTGGAGGCGCTGGGGGCCACCATCGTGCGGTATCCACTCAAGACGCGCTGTTGTGGCGGCAGCCTCACCGGCACGCTGCCGGAGCCGGGCTTGCTTTGCACTTACATCCTGCTCAAGGAAGCCCTCAAACGCGGCGCGGATATCATCGCCACGGTTTGCCCGCTCTGCCAGTTCAACCTCGACGGTTACCACGGCGCGATCGAGGCGAAGTTTGAACCGGTGCGCATCCCAACGGTTTACTTCTCCCACCTGATGGGGCTGGCGTTCGGCCTGCCGGAAAAGGAACTTGGCTTGAACCGCGCCACCATCCCATTCACCTGGCGGCCCACCCCGAAAGCGTGCGGGGCTCCGACCGCGAAACCTGCCCCGGCGAAACCCGTGTCCGCTTGAACCCGCAACCTGATTTTTGAAAGCGAGATAACGTATGGCCAACAATCAAGAAGAACTCAGAATCGGCTTCTACGTCTGCCACTGCGGCCACAACATCGCCGCCATGGTGGATTGCTCCGCCGTCGCCAAGTTCGTGGAGAAGCTCCCGCATGTGGCGCTCTCCCGTGACTACAAATACATGTGCTCCGACCCCGGCCAGGAGCTGGTCAAACAGGACATCAAGGAGCATAAGCTCAACCGTATCGTGGTCGCTGCCTGCTCGCCGCTCCTGCACGAACACACCTTCCGCACCGCCGTTGAAGCAGGCGGCCTGAACCCGTTCTTCTTTCAGATGGTCAATATCCGCGAGCACGACGCGTGGGTGCACTCCGATCACGGAGAGGCGACTGAGAAGGCGAAGGAACTGGCCCGCGCCGCGGTCGCCCGCGTGGCGCACCACAAGGCGCAGGAAGTCAAAAAGGTGCCGGTGCATCCGGACGTGCTCGTAGTTGGTGGCGGCATTGCGGGCATCCATGCGGCGCTCACCATGGCCAATGCGGGCAAGAAGGTCTTTCTCGTCGAGCGCGAGCCTTCCATCGGCGGTCACATGGCGAAATTCGACAAGACCTTCCCGACGTTGGATTGCGCGGCTTGCATTCTCACGCCCAAGATGTCCGAAGTCGGCTCGCATCCGAACATCACCCTGTGGAGTTATTCGGACGTCATCAAGGTGGACGGGTTCGTGGGCAACTACACCGTCCAGGTGAAACGCAAGGCGCGCTACATCATCGAGGATCTCTGCACCGGCTGTCAGGATTGCATCCCCCAATGCGTCTTCAAGGAGCCGAAGTTTTTCGACAGGTTCAACGAGGGCCTCGGCAAGCGCAAGCCGGTTTACATCCCGTTCCCGCAAGCCACGCCGCAGATCGTGCTCATTGATCCGGAGGTCTGCCTGAACTTCAAACGCAACAAAAACCCGGACGGATCGCCCGTCGTCGGCGACAAATGCAAGAAGACTTGCGTTGACGCCTGCGGCGAGAAGAACGCCATTGACTTCACGCAGAAGGACGAAATCAAGGAAATCAAGGTCGGCACGATCCTCGTCTGCACCGGCTTCAAGAGCTTCGATGCCAAGCGCATCCCGCAATACGGTTACGGCACCTACCCCAACGTCTATACCGCCTTGGAAATCGAGCGCCTCGTCAACGCCTCCGGCCCCACCGGCGGCCATGTCGTCCTGCGTGACGGCAAGGAGCCCAAAGCCATCGGCATCATTCACTGCGTCGGCAGCCGCGACAAGAAGACCAACCTCTGGTGCTCGCGCGTCTGCTGCATGTATTCGCTCAAGCTGGCGCACCTGCTGAAGGAGCACACGGGGGCCGAGATTTACAACTTCTACATTGATATGCGGGCGCCGGGCAAGGGCTACGAGGAGTTTTACAACAAGCTGCTCGAAGAAGGGAACAACTTCATCCGGGGCCGCGTCGGCGAAGTGACCGACTGGGCCTTCACCAAGGAAGAGGAAGGCAAGCTGATCATCCGCGTCGAAGACACGTTGGCCGGCTTTGTGCGCCGTATCCCCGTGGACATGGTGGTGCTGGCGACCGGCTTGGAACCGCAGTCCGATGCCCAGGATGTCCGCCGCCTGTTCAACATGAGTTGCGGCTCGGAAGGCTTCTTCCTTGAGCGCCATCCCAAGCTCGCGCCGGTGAACACTTTCAACGATGGCATCTACATCGCCGGTGCCTGCCAGGGACCGCGCGACATTCCCGATACCGTGGCTCAAGCCGGCGCGGCCGCGGCGGAGGCCATGGCACTCATTGACCGGGGCTACATCGAACAGGAGCCGAACACCGCTTACATCCTGGCCGAAGACTGTTGCGGGTGCAAATCCTGCATCCCGCTCTGCCCCTACACGGCCATCACCTACGACGAGGCGACGAAAAAGGCCATCATCAACGAAGCGCTCTGCAAAGGCTGCGGTACCTGCGTGGCCTCCTGCCCGAGCGGCTCGATTGTGCAGCGCCTCTTCGAGGACGCCGAAGTGTTCAGCGAGATCGAAGGCATTCTGGCAAAGAATTAAGTGACTCCCACAAAGGAACAAGCCATGGCTGACTCAATTCAACCCAAAGCGGCTCCGGCCGCCTGGACGCCCCGCATCGTGGCGTTCTTCTGCAACTGGTGTACTTACACGGCGGCGGACCTGGCCGGTGTGTCGCGCCTCAAATACGCCTCCAACCTGCGCACCATCCGACTCATGTGTTCGGGCCGCGTGGATCCGCAGTTCATCATCGACGCGCTGACCCGGGGCGCGGACGCCGTCCTGATCGGCGGCTGCCATCCGAACGACTGCCATTACGTCGAGGGCAACTACAAGTGCCTCCGCCGTTACCAGATGTTGAAGCGCATGATCGCCGACATGGGCATCGAACCGGAACGCCTGCGCCTCGAATGGATTTCCGCCGCCGAAGGCGAGAAGGTCAAACGCGTCGTCAACGAGATGGTCGAAACCGTGACCAAGCTTGGCCCGCTTGGGATGCCGCAGAAATTCGGCGAGTGGGACCAGGAGATGGAACATTTTGCCGAACACGTTGCCGCGAAGGAGGCCGCCGCTGGTGTCTGCGGTTGCTCGGCACACGGAAACAAGTCTCAAAAGATGGAGGCCGCGCATGTCTAAACCCAAAGTTGCCTTTTACTGGTGCGCCTCGTGCGGCGGCTGCGAAGAAACCGTCGTGGACCTGGCCGAGGATATTCTCGGCGTGGTTGAGAAAGTGGACATCGTCCTCTGGCCTGTGGCGATGGATTTCAAGTACAAGGACATCGAGGCCATGCCCGACAAGTCCATAGCCGCCACGCTGCTCAACGGGGCCATCCGCACGACTGAGCAGGAGGAAATGGCGCATCTGCTGCGCCGTAAGAGCGTGTACCTGATTGCCTATGGGGCTTGCGCCCACCTCGGCGGCATTCCCGGACTGGCCAACCAGTTCACCCGCGAGCACATGCTCAAGTTCAATTATGAGGACTGTCCGACGATGGTGAATGAGCAAAAGACCCGGCCCCAGTTGAAATTCACCGAGCAAGGCCGCGAGCCGGTGCTGCCGGAATTGCACAACGTGGTGCGCGCCTTGGATCAGGTGGTGGACGTGGACTACTACGTGCCCGGTTGCCCGCCGACGCCCGCGCTGACGAAGGCGGCGGTGACGGCGTTGTTGGAAGGCAAGCTGCCGCCCAAGGGATCGGTCATTGCGCCGGACGTCGCGCTGTGCGACGAGTGCCCGCGCAAGGCGACCAAGCCGTCCAACATCAGTTTCACCGAATTCAAACGACCGCATCAGGTGTTGATGGACCCCGGATTATGTTTCCTGGCGCAGGGGATTGTGTGTATGGGGCCGAGCACAAGGAGCGGTTGTGAAGCGGCGTGCACCGTCGGGGGCATGCCTTGCACGGGTTGTTTCGGACCGACTTCGCGGGTGCGGGATCAGGGGTTGAAGATTATGTCGTCGCTGTGCGCGAATGTAGCGCCGAAGGAGGAGGCCGGGATTGACCAGGTGCTGGCCGGGATTCCCGACCCGATCGGGACATTCTATCGGTATGGGTTGCCGAAGAGTATGTTGCGGCGGAAGGTGAACATGCCAAAGTAAGGACTCGATATGGACAAAGCAGTTAAAGACGCATTTAACGAGGGCAACCTCCGCGCTAACGCGGCCTATCAGATGGGCCGGCGGCGTTTCACCGTTGACCCCATCACGCGGCTGGAGGGGCACGGGAAGATAGACATCTTTCTCGACGATAAAGGGGACGTGGAGCGGGCTTACCTGCAAGTGCCGGAGTTGCGGGGGTTCGAGGTGTTCAGCCTCGGTCGGCCGGCGGAGGACATGCCGCAGATCACGAGCCGGATTTGTGGGGTTTGCCCCACGGCGCATCACATGGCAGCGACGAAGGCGTTGGATGATCTTTACCAGATTGAGCCGACGTCGGCAGGGCGGAAGATTCGGGAGTTGGTGTATAACGCTTTTACGTTGGAAGATCACGCGCTGCATGTTTTTGTGTTGGGCGGACCGGATTTCATCGTGGGGCCGGAAGCGCCGCCAGCCGAACGCAACATCGTGGGGGTGATCGGCAAGGTAGGCATCGAGGCTGGCAAGAAGGTTATCTCCATGCGCCGACGCATCCGCGAGATCACCTCCTACTTCGGCGGCAAGGTGGTGCATCCTGTGCTCGGCCTGCCCGGCGGCGTCAGCAAGGCCCTCAATCCCGCCGATTTGCCCAAGTTCAAGGAGCTGGCGAAGGCTGGCGTGGAGTTTGCCACTTGGACGTTGGACGTGCTCAAGAAAATCGTGCTGGGCAACCCTGACTACGTGAAGATGATCACGAGCGAGACGTTCACGCATAAGACTTGTTACATGGGGATGGTGGATGAGCAGAACAAGGTCAATTTTTACGACGGCAAAATCCGGGTGGTGGATTGTAACGGGAAGGAAGTGTGCAAGTTCACGGCCCAGCAATATCGGGAGTTCGTGGCCGAGCACGTCGAGCCGTGGAGTTACATGAAGTTCACCTTCCTCAAACAGCGCGGTTGGAAAGGCTTCGCGGAAGGACCGGACTCCAGCATTTATGCCGTCGGCCCATTGGCCCGGTTGAATGCCGCTGACGGAATGGCGACGCCGAAGGCGCAGGCGGCTTACGAGGAGTTTTACAAAATATTGGGTGGCAAACCGGTGCATCACACCCTGGCCACCCACCTCGCCC
>JALOTT010000168.1 GCA_025457745.1 Verrucomicrobiota bacterium | reverse complement strand
GGTAGGGGTCGCAGGTTCGAAACCTGCACCGCGCACCATCCGCGATCAATTCAAGGATCAAAGCGCTGCTGGGTCAAAAGTTTTTCAAAGCAGAATCCCCGCAATCGTCGCGGTGAGATAGCTCGCCAGCAATCCGCCGATCATCGCGCGCACGCCGAGCCGGGCCATGTCGCTGCGGCGTTCGGGCGCGAGCGAACCGATGCCGCCCACTTGAATGGCGATGCTGGCGAAATTTGCGAAGCCACACAGCGCATAGGTTGCCAGCGTGAAGCTGCGTTCATCCACGTGCGTGTTCGGGCCGGTGAGCGTGAGGTAGCCGATGAATTCGTTGAGCACTATGCGCTCGCCAAGAATCCCGCCAACAGCCAGACAGTCTTTTGCCGGCACGCCCATCAACCACGCGAACGGCGCGTTCACCCACCCGAAAATGGTTTGCAATGTGACCGGCGTGGCCACGCCCAGCCGCGTCTGCGGAAACGTGATGAGGTAATTCGCCAGCGCCACCACGGCGATGAACGCGATGAGCATGGCAATGACGTTGATGGCCAGCGTCATTCCTTCACTCGCGCCGCGGCATAGCGCGTCAATGCCGTTGGCCGTGGTGCGGGGCACGTCGGCGGGCGCGCTGGCGGCAGTTTCACTTGGCTCGGTTTCCGGCAGCATCACCTTGGAGATGAGCAACGCCGCCGGCGCGCTGAGCACCGAGGCAGTGAGAAGATGTCCCGCCATGTTGGGATGCCCAGCGTCCAGGCCCATCTTGATGTAAACCGCCGCGACGCCGCCGGCAATGGTGGCCATGCCGCCGGTCATCACACACAACAATTCGCTGCGCGTCATGCGCTGCAGGTAAGGCTTGATGAGCAACGGTGCTTCGGTCTGGCCCATAAAAATATTCGCCGCTGCCGCGAGCGTTTCACTGCCGCTGGTGCGCATCGCTTTGCGCATCACCCACGCCACGGCGTGGACAACCTTCTGCAAAATCCCCCAGTGATAAAACAAGGACGACAACGACGCGACGATGATGATGGTGCCCGTCACCAGCACGGCAAAAACCAATGGACGACCGGGAAAGGCCGTTTGCATCATCGAGTCCACGGCCAGCGGGCCGAAAACGAACTGACAGCCTTCGTTGGAAAAGGTGATGAGCTTGTTGATGGCGCGTCCGGTGAAATCGAAAACCGCCGCGCCCCACGGCGTTTTCAAAATCAGCACGGCGAAGGTGAATTGCAGTCCGAGTCCCCAAATCACCGTGCGCCATGGAAACAACTTGCGGTGGCGGGAAATCGCCCACGCGACGGCGACGAACGCGACCAGTCCCAGCAAGCTGATCAGCTTGAGTTGCATGGCGGGGAGGATAACAACTTGAGGGTTTAGCGTCGAGTGCCCGCAGATTTACCTCTGATAAATCTCGGGTTTCAAAACGCCCACGAACGGCAGGTTGCGATATTTTTCCGCGTAATCCAATCCGTAGCCAACCACAAACACGTTGGGGATGGTGAAGCCCACGTAATCGGCCTCCACTTTTTCCACGCGGCGCTCCGGTTTGTCCAGCAACACGACCATCTTGATGCGGCGCGGTTTCAGCGCGCGCAGTTTTGGAATGACGCGGCTCAAGGTCCTTCCGGTGTCAAGAATGTCGTCCACCAACAGCACGTCGCGTCCGCGCATGTCCAGTCGCAGTTCCTTGGTAAACACCAGTTCGCCGGATTCCGTGCCCGCGCCGTAGCTGGACACGCCGATGAAATCCAGCCGCAACGGCAGCGAGAGATGACGGATGAGGTCGGCGAGAAACATCACCGTGCCGTTGAGCAGCGAGACGACGACCGTTTCGCGCCCGCGAAAGTCGCGCTCAATGTCGCGTGACATCGCATGGATACGCCGGGCGATCTGCTGCTCGGTGATGAGGACGCGCTCCACTTCCTTGCGCCAGCGCGGAGGCACGCGGGTGCCGACGGGAACCAGACTGGCAGGAGCGCTGTTCTTCATGGGTGAATACTAATCCTCAGATCGGGCTTGCCGAGATTCTTTTTCAAATCAAGCGTGTTGACTTGTCAGCCAACTCGCATCACCTACCAGTTCCGTCAGCATCTCCGTCACATCGGCGGCTTGAATGGGCAGATATTTACCCGTGGCTTCGGCCAGGGTTGTGCCAGCGACGTTTTGCACAGCGGCTTTCGCTTCAAAAATCCGGTTCTTACGGTTGGCCGTCAGTTCGCCCGTGACGAGGACTTCCTCCCCCGGCGGCAGCGGCTTGAGAAACCGCACGTTCAATTCTGCGCAAAAAGCAAACTGCCGCGTCTGCACCGCACAGGCCCAGACCATGATTTCGTCGAGGACCGTGGCAAGGAGGCCGCCATGCACGACGTTCTTGAACCCGATATGCTCCGGTCGCAGGCGAAACCGCGCCTGGACGATGCGCCCGTCGGTTTCAAAACGCAGCTTCAAGCCGAGGGGATTCGATTCGCCGCAGACGAAACAGGAATGAGTATGTGGCAGCTCGCGCATGGGCAGCAGTAGGCAGCGAACGGAGAAACCCGGCAAGATTTTTCCTTTCTTCCGGCGCGGAGTTGGCTTTGGCGTGTAGCGCCAAGCAGCCTGCCTGCCGGTTAACTCGGCTTCCTAGCCGTGAGATTTGCTTACTTATGAAAATGGACCTAAGCCACAGAAGGACCGTCGGTGGTGGCCTCGTAATTAGCCAGCACGTCTCCCCAAACCACGGTGAACGTCAAAGTGCCGTGCTGGAGATCGACATCAGGCAGATAATCTTCGTCAAGCGATGCCAGCAATTTTGGAATGTCCGCTTCTGCCAGGCCAGCGGAACGTAGCACGATCACGGTGCCGGAAACCGTGCCGTTCGGCAGATAATGCAAGTCAACGGCGGCTGCGTCCTTCCCATCCTTCAGTGCCAGGAATCGTTCGGATGATGGCGTCCGCAATGTGCGCTTCCAAGTGATGTTCATAGTCATTTAAGGAGAAATCCCATAGCTGCTGCCAGGACGGCAATAGCCACCAGCACGACAAGACAGCCAGCCTTGCTTCCGTAAGTTCTGTAGCCGACCCCTGTTCCTGGCAGTGAAAAAGTGGTGTACCGCTTGCCCCGCGATGAAACTCCGGTGCGATAACCTGGGCCGCCGACCGAATAGCCGACGCCGGATTTCCCCACGTTCACGCGGAAAGGTCCGAGGTTCACCGACTTTCGATAGTAAAAGCCCATGCTTGACCTTACAAATGATCTTCGATTAGCATCGCGTCAGATTAACGAACAAAATGCCTGAATCCGAGTTTGGAGTTTTCGGATTCATTTAGCAAATAAATCAGAACGATTTTATTTGGCTTGAAAGGCACGTTAACGTCAGAAACAAACTAACAGTAGGAAATTCATTATGGAACAGACTCCGTTTGGAATCACAGGAAATGATCTAGCAACCAACCCAGAACATCGGTGCCCTTCGGTGCTCATCCTTGATATTTCTGGATCTATGCAGGGTGAGCCAGTCAAACAACTTCAAGAAGGCGTCGCGGTATATCGTGACTCCTTGTTTGGAGACAGCCTGGCGAGAAAGCGGGTGGAAGTGGCGATTGTGACTTTCGGCGGAGCGGTGTCGGTGGTGCAAAGCTTTACGACGGCCGAGAACTTCACAGCCCCTGCGTTGGCGGCCAGTGGGGACACGCCAATGGGCGAGGCGGTCGTGACGTCGCTCAAATTGCTGGAAGACCGGAAGACGGAATACAAAACCGCAGGGATTCAGTATTATCGCCCGTGGGTCTTCTTGCTTACGGATGGCGGTCCGACCGACGTGAAATCCAATTACTGGAGCGAAGCGAAAGAACTGGTCAAACAAGGAGAGACTGGAAGGAAATTTTCCTTTTTCTGCGTGGGAGTGGAAGGAGCTGACCTTGATCGGTTGAATGAGTTGAACCCTGCGCGGGCGCCGCTAAAGCTACAAGGTCTTGAATTCAAGAAGATGTTCCAGTGGCTTTCTTCCTCGCAGCAATCGGTCTCCAAGTCCAATCCGGGCGATGTTGTTCCGCTGCAAAATCCAACCGCTGGTCCGGCCGGATGGGCGACGGCTTGATGCAACATGTGGGCCGCTGTTTCAGCCTCGGTCATCGGAACATCGCACGAGGCAACGGGAGCACCGTGCCAGGATGCCTGCCACGTGTTGCGGTTACGAATTGGGGATGAAGAGGTGCTGCTGGCTGCGATTGCCGACGGGGCAGGTAGCGCGTCGCATTCCCAAATTGGTTCAAGCGAGGCGGTGCAACATCTGCTCAAGTTGGTGGCCCAGCCTGCACTTATCTTGGCGAATATCAATCAAGATGAATTCCGCGGTTGGTATGAGGCTGTGCTGGAACATCTGAAGTCAGTGGCAGGGCGCGAGGGTACTTCCGTTAGTGAACTTGCTTGCACGTTGCTACTGGCCGTTGTGTGGAAAGGGGGTGCGGTGTTCGGGCAGATTGGTGACGGTGCTTGGGTCTTAGAAAAGGATGGCGCATTGGTGGCTGGCACATGGCCTGAGACCGGTGAGTATGCCAATGTCACAGTATTTCTGACGACGCAAGGAGCTCTGGATCATCTTCAATTCCAGCGAATCGAGGGTAAAATAAGCGGCGTCGCGGGATTTACGGACGGGATCCAGTCCATTGTTCTGAACTATGGAAACAAGACACCGCACGCACCATTCTTCAACGCGGTGTTGTCGCCCTTGCGCAACAGCGCTGATGAGACCGAGTTGACGGTGCCGTTGCAACAAATGCTGGCCTCCGAGGTCATCACTTCACGAACCGATGACGACAAGACTTTGGTGTTGGCGGTGTGGCGAGAACCAGGGGCGGAGGGCAAGCCAGGGGCAGAGGTCAAGCCAGCAGAGGTAAATTCCGATGGAACTGCGGAATGACAAAGGGCAGACGGTCAGGCTGTTGAAACCGCTGACACGGGCGGGCGGCGAAGGTCAGGTATTCGAGATTGAAAATACTTCCGTCATGGTGGCCAAGCTCTACCACCAACCGGCGGAAGCTCAAAAGGCGACAAAGCTGCGTTATCAGGTGCAGTCGGCAAAGGCAGAACTGCAGAAAGTCGCGGCGTGGCCGACAGAGGTTCTCGTAGAGCCTGGAAATCCACAAGTTGTGCGCGGGATTGTCATGCCGCGCATGGCGGGCAAGGAGATTCACAAGCTCTATGGGCCGTCGGATCGGGCAGTGGAATTTCCAGCAGTCGGTTGGGATTTTCTCATTCACGTAGCCATGAACTGCGCTGTGGTGTTCGAAATACTGCACGCGAACGGGGTCGTGATGGCGGATGTGAACGAAGGGAACCTGTTGGTGAAAGAGGGCGATGGCCGAGTCGGGCTGATTGATTGCGACTCCTATCAAATCGGGAACGGGAACGGCCTTTTCCTGTGTGACGTGGGCATTCCGATGTGGACACCTCCCGAACTACAGGGGAAAAACTTTCGTGGTTTGCAGCGCACTCAAAATCATGATCGTTTCGGGCTGGCGGTCATTATTTTCCGACTTCTGTTCATGGGACGCCACCCGTTTGCTGGAACTCCAACAGGGAGAGATCAGTTTGAAATTGAGGAATCGATCAAGAGATGCCTGTTTGCGTTTTCGCAACAATGCTGGTCTCGCGGGGTACGCCAGCCCCCAAATTCACTATCGCTCGGTGCGATACCGGAGAGGTTGAGACAGTTATTTGAGAGAGCATTTTTACAAGGTTCCATCCAATCCAACGCAAGACCAACTGGTGGCGAGTGGGCACAGGAGTTGAAGGTTTTGCTGGCCGCCCTAAAGAAGGGGTGCATTGATCCGGGGCATAAGTATTGGAACGGCCTGACGGCTTGTCCGTGGTGCGAGATTGCCAACACGGGGGGGCCGAACTTTTTCATTTCGGTATCGGTGCATCTGGGGTCGGCCAATATAACCGCCGATTTTTCTGCGTTTTGGGCGATAATTGAGCGGGTCGTCCAGGGTGCGTTGATGCGCGAGCAGGTGGTGGTGCCGGCGATCGGCAAAGCGGCACCAAGACCGATGCCGATGGCTAAGCCGCAAGCGCCGAATCTGAGCGCGCCGGTCATTCCGGCGAAACCGTCGCCGCTGCCGAGGCCAGTGTTGCCGTCACGGCAATTGCCCGCAATGCCGGTTCTTCGGCCACCAGCGGCGTTGCCTAAAATCCCGATGGGGCCGAATGAGAGCATGGCACGCATCTGCGGGTTAGGGGCCATTTTCTTCGGGGTGTTTGTGGTGTTTTGCCAAACGGTACAGGTGACGGGTGCGATGTATGGCGCCGTGTGGGCATTTGTGGCTTGCGTCGTGATGTGTCTATTCAAATGGAGTCGTGCGCTACAGGAGCGTGAAAGGAGACGTGAAGCAGAGCGACAGGCACGGCGGGAGGAGCGACGACGGGCGGAGGAGGATTACGCCAGGCAACTCGCGGAATACGAAGCGGAGGTGGAGGAGTTGACGAAACAACAGGCGGCGGCGGTGGCGCGGGCGGAGTCAGAGCACCAACGGGAGTGGGTGAAGCAGGATCAGGAATACCAGAAGCAGTATAACGCGTATCTGGCCGCGCAGCGGGATTACGAAGCGGCTCAGAGAAAATATGTGACCGACGCAACACTTTGGAATGCCGAATGTGACGCCCGACGTCTCAACGAAGATCAAATACGGCGGGTATTGAACGCGGCAGTGACAAAACTGGAGGATTTATTGAACAGCTTCCAAGCCCAGGTGCGTGTCCAATTCCCAGGGTTGGAGGCGGCGCGGCAGAGATTTGAGAAGGCGAGAACGGACGAATTAGCGGACATGAGAATGCTTCATCAGAGACGGCAGGAATTGCAGTTGCGGCAGTTTCTCGCTAACCAATTAATTCAGAACGCGGACATTACAGGCGTTGGAAGCGGGCGAAAGGCAACGTTGGCTGCGTTTGGCATTGGTTCGGCCTTAGACATTCAATGGGGCATACAAGTGGCCGGATTTGGGGATGTGCTTTTGGGAAATTTGCTGACGTGGCGACGGCAATGTGAGAGCCGGTTCCGATACAACCCGAACACACCATTGCCGCCGGCCGAAGTGAATGCGGTAAAGATCAAGCATGCGCAGACGCGGCAATCGGCGCTGGCGGAACTGCGCGGAGGCGCCGCGAGGCTGGACAGCCTGGAAAGCAAGACGCGGTCGGCGGCAAGCCAAGCGAGGATTGAAATATTGAATCTGGCGCGGGCGCACGTGCAGGCGATCGCCGATTTGTCGGCATGATCCTGAGAGGGTTATCGAGTGGTGGGATGACAAAGCTGATAAAGGGCCGATTGCAGTTTATGTTATGAGCGACAATTCAAATCCGACAGTGCGAGCGGTGCAGGAATCAGTGATGAACCTGCTGGAACTGGTGGAGCAGGCGGCGCGCGGACAGGACGCGCAGGAGGTGGAAGCTCTGTGCGAAGAGGCGCAGCAGACTGTGCTGAAGATGATCGCGGCGATCGTGCTGGCGGACAAGAAATATGCGGCCGGAGAGCAGGCATTTTTGAACGTGCTGGTGGACTGGAGCAAGAAGCCGGGCGGTGAGCTGCGGTATTTGAATGAGTATGCGGAGGGCTGGAAGGTGGCGTCAATGCAGGTGCCCCGTTTCTTTCAAGCCGCCGCCGACCATGACACGCGTCAGCATACGGAACTGGCGCGGGGGATAATGCGGGAGATGCAGCTCATCGGGAACAACACTTGCGTCAGCGACGGGCATTTTGAGTCGAGCGAGCATGAGGTGGTGCGGAACTATATCTTGTTCTTGGAAGAGTATCTCGAGGCATGGCGGGCAGAGCATAGC
>JALOTT010000553.1 GCA_025457745.1 Verrucomicrobiota bacterium | reverse complement strand
CAGTAGGTGAATACCAAGGCAGGTTGCCCGCTGCGACCGGCGCGACCGCTGCGTTGCGCGTAGTTGGCCGGCGTGGGCGGGACATTGCGCAGATTGACCGCGTTCAAATCCTTGATGTCGATACCGAGTTCCATTGTCGGCGAACAGAACAGAATGGGCAGCTTGGCTGCGCGAAAGTCGTTCTCGCGTTGCACTCGAAGCTGGCTCGGCACCTGCGCCGTATGCTCACGCGAAGAGACACCGCGCAATTGCTGAATGCGTGAGCGAAATAATTCGACGAAGAATCGGTTGGGCGTGTTGCCAGTGGCCGAAGCGGTGGGCATGCGAATGCGGTCGTGGTAAGCCTTGGTGCCATCGCCCGCGCGCCAGATGAGGGCGCCGGAGTTGATACGATAGCCGGGCACTGGGGAAATATAAGAAGCCTCAAGCTCGGACGTGTCCTCCAACTTCGAGCATGGAAACGCCAGTTTCCGCTGGTCGAGTTTTTCGACCGGATCGAACGCCCAAGGATCGCGAAGCTCGTTAAAGCTGTTGCGCTTGATGCGATCCTGAGTGTCGCGGTCGAGGTAGTCCACCTCGGTGCAGAGATCGCGCCGGATGAAATCAAGGAGGGTTCGGCAAATGACCTTACGCGTCTCAGCGCTCGCATTGCCAAGCAACGGATGGAGGGCGGTCCACAATGCGGCATCGCCGGAAACAGCATCGAGTTCAGCGTAGTCAATTTCAATAAGGCCGCATTGCTCCAGGTTCGGCGCGTTGACGCGCCAACCACGGCGCAGGTCGCGATAGACCCGGTAACCCACAACGTCGCGGAGGGCGTTTTCCACCTTATCCCGGCCGTATTTGATGGTCGGGTCTTTCGCATAATCCTCGAATCGCAGGCCAAGAGCGGTGGTTACTTTCTGGCTGATCGTGTCGTCCCGCAGGCCGTCGGCACCAGCGGTCACGGCAGCTTTGTAAATCGCGCCCCGGAGAAGTCCGACCTCAATGAAATCGTTGAGGTGCCCCGATTGCAAAGAAGCATCCTGCCGATTGTCGGTGAAACTGAGCAGCTTGCGCGCTTCGGGCTTGATCGTTTCCTCGCGTTGGAGGCCAGCCACGGCCGAAGTGGTCAAGATCGTGGTCGCGGTGCTCCGGCCTTCCGAGCCGAGTGTGCCGAGTTTGGAGAAGTCGGAACGTTGACGCGCGGTGTGCGACACGCCGCAACCCAGGCAAAACATGAAAGGCACCGGGACGAACGCGGCATCCAAGCCGTCCGCCCCGATTGAGCCATCCGATTTCACCATGTAGTGTCGCGGCATGCGTTCGCGTCGGGAAGCGATGACCTGCCGTTTGCCGTTGCGCTCTTCGACCCAGTCGGTGGGCAACCAGGCAAGCTGTGCCTCCATTTCTGTGTCGCGCGGCCACGGCTTCTGCGGATTGATATAAAGCAGGCCCTGCTGCTGGCCGACGACTTCAGTGCGTTCGTGGGCCTCGCGACTGAGGAATCTCTGCTCGCCGGTCTGCGGATCTTTGGCGAGATACACCGAGTAATATTCCTGCCCGCACTCGCGGCAGAAGCAGAGCGGAAGCAAAACTTTGTTGCGGTCCTCGGGCGAATAAATCTGGCCGTGAATGGTCAGGTAGCGTTGTTCAGGCGACTCGACGGTGGCGTAGAGCGTGTCACCACGGCTGATGAATTGATGAAGACGAAACGCGAAAACGGGAAATCCAGTTCGCGGGTGGCGAATGCGGGTGGCTCCGGCCAGCAGTGTTTCTGCGACCACGTCCTTGCAGCGTTCGGGGGAAGCGCCGGTGAGGTTGGCAAGACGCTCGGCAGCGCCATTCTTTCCGGTCAGGGGGATGGAGGGCGAACGAACAAGCCGGCCAGCACGCGGAACGATGCCAAAAGTTCCTTCAACCCAGCGGGCAACTGGATCAGCCGCGAGTTGCTCAAAGGTTTCCGGCAGATGTCTGGCGTCTGGCGCGAGCACCGCACTGAGGGCGGCGACATCGGCGGCGCTGGTCTCGTCAATGGGAGCGGTAGCACGTTCCAGCGTTTCACCAATAATGTCGGATGCTTCGACGGTGTCCCCGAACAGGCGGGTGGCTAACCGGGCGACGTCGGCGCATTGCTCCTCCCACGAACCTCGCCCCGCCAGCGTTGCGGAAGTGCCGATGCACTGCATCGCGTCGGCATTGAGTAATTCCCGCACGCGGCGCAAGAGCAGCGCTACATCCGCTCCTTGGCGGCCGCGGTAGGTGTGAAGTTCATCGAGCACCAGAAACTTCAAACCTTTCGCGGAGGTGATGAGCTTTTTCTCGCGGGGCCGGGTGAGAATCAGTTCCAGCATGACGTAATTCGTCAGCAAGATGTCAGGAGGCGTGGCGATGATCCGCGAGCGCGTTTCTTCGTCCTCCTGTCCGGTATAGCGCTCGAAGGTGACCGGTCCTCTGCCTCCGGAAAATCCCAACTTCAGAAACTTTTCCAGTTCCCCGTACTGGCTGTTGGCCAGGGCATTCATGGGGTAGATGATGATTGCCTGGATGCCGCGCCCCGAGCCGGCGCGTAGAACGTGATCCACAATCGGGACGATGTAGGAAAGGCTCTTGCCGGAACCGGTACCGGTCGTCAGCACGTAGTTCCGTCCCTCCTTCGCCTTCCGAATCGCGTCTTCCTGATGCTGGTGAAAAAGCAGGTCTT
>JALOTT010000167.1 GCA_025457745.1 Verrucomicrobiota bacterium | reverse complement strand
CCGCCCCGAATAGACGGCGCGATCACGCGCTCAGGGGAACGAGAAAAGGGGACATTTTCTCGTGAGTTAAATAGGGGACATTTCTAAAGAGTTTTGACAACCAACAATCATGGGAGGGGTCGCTCCGCACGTTCGACCTCGCCCGCCCCTCGCCCGCCCCGCTTGACACGCCACTTTTCACTGATATTCTTCCGCGCTCCGACAAACGGAGTGATTCCAGCGCATCATGGCTTGGACGCTCGCGGCGTCGGTCTGAAATCGCAATCAATTTATGAAACGCCAATACCAACCGTCGAAAGTCCGGCGCAGGCGACAACACGGTTTCCTGAACCGGAACTCGTCCAAGAGCGGCAAGGCCATTCTGGCCAACCGCCGGCGCGTGGGCCGCAAACGTCTGACGCCGGTTTAGTCGTTCCGCTCCATGCCCGCGGCATCGCCGAAACGGCTGGGCTTCGCGCGTTCGCAGCGGCTGAAGCAAGGACGCGATTTCGCGCGGGCGCGGCAGGAGGGGCCGCGGGTGGTGTCGGGCTGCCTGATCGCCAACTGGCGCCGGCTGCCGGTGGACGCGACGACGCGGCTCGGAGTGGTGACCAGCAAGAAAATCGGCGGCGCGGTGGTGCGCAACCGGGCCCGGCGGCTGATGCGCGAGGCGTTCCGCGTGCATCAACAAGAACTGACGCAACCGGTGGACCTGGTGCTGGTGGCGCGGCAGTCCATCGTGGGCCGGGGATTGGCTGGCGTGGAAAAAGATTTTTTGGCGACGATGCGCCGGGCGGGGTTGTTGATTGGTTAAAATGGCAGAAGAAATAAATTTTCAAACCGATAGGGACGCGCTGCCGCGCGTCCAAGCCGACCGCAAGGCCGGCCCTGCCGCTCAACAGTGAATCCAGTTCAATACATTTTGATTTTTGCGGTGCGCGTCTATCGGTGGACGTTGTCGCCGGCAAAAGCTTTTTTGTTCGGGCCGTCAGGCCAGTGCCGGTTCACGCCGAGCTGCTCGGAATACGCGCTGGATGCGCTGCGAACGCATGGCGCGCGGGCGGGAAGCTGGCTCGCGACGAAACGTGTTTGCCGCTGTCATCCGTGGGGCGATTGCGGACACGATCCGGTGCCGGATGCCCGGTGCGAGGTGCGGGGGATCAGGTGTCAGGTGGTCGAAAGCGCGCGCTAATTTTTTCATGGACCGTAAATCAATCATTGTCATCGCCGGATGCATGGGGCTGATCGCGCTGTGGTCCATGGTGATCGTTCCCAAGTTGTATCCGCCCAAGCCGTTGCCGCCCCGCGCGACGAACGAGGTTTCCACCGCGGCCTCCGCGCCGCCAGTCGCCGCGAGTAATGTCGAGCAAGCTGCAACTTCCGCTCCACCGGTCGCGCCGTCCAAACCGGTGTTCGTCGCGAGCGGCGACGAGGAAACCCTCGTGCTCACCAACGACAACGCGCGCTACACCTTCACGTCGCAGGGTGGCGGGCTGAAGTTCATTGAGTTGGTGAAGTATCCCGAAACGGTTTCGCGCTCGCGCAAGAAGCAGCCACTCACCAACGATCTGGCCGGACTCAACGCGCACGTCTCGATCCCGGTGCTGGCCGTGCTGGGTGACGAATCCGTGCAAGGCGACGGGATTTTCACGCTGACGAAAACGGCCGCGGGCGGCGTCCGCGCGGAGAAGACCCTCACGAACGGCCTGCGCATCATCAAAGAATTCAAGCCGACCACGAACTATCTCGTGAGCGCGACGGTGCAATTGGAGAACACGTCCGGCGCACCGCTAAAATTGCCACCGCAGGAATGGACGATCGGCACGGCTACGCCGATGGGCCCGGACGACAAAGATGCCGCCCAGAACATGGGCTTGATGTGGTATGACGGCGCGGCCAAGCAGGAGATCGCCGCGCCGTGGTTCGACAACGCCTCGTTCCTGTCGTGTGTGGGGGCGACCGCCAAACAACCCCGGTCGGAATATGTCGCCGGCAGGAGCAACGTCGTCTGGGCTTCGGTGCATAATCAATTTTTCGCGCTCGTGGCGATGCCGCAGGAACCAGCGCAGCAAATCGTGTCGCGACCGCTGGAACTGCCGCGACCTGGCGACGACGAAATCCCGCCGAACCAAAAAAACGCCCCGCCGCCAAAAGGTTTGCAGACCGCGTTCCTTTACCCGTCGGTGACCCTCGACCCCGGAAAGGCGGTCGAGCGACATTTCCACTTTTTCGCCGGGCCAAAGGAGTATCAGACGTTGGCCCACATTGCGAACCGCTTCCAGAATAACGTGGACCTGGTGATGGGCTTCGGCGGATTTTTCGGATTTTTCTCCAAGGCACTGTTGCTCGGGATGAACTGGCTGCATCACACTTTCATGCTGGGTTATGGCTGGGCCATCATCGTGATCACCATCATCTTCAAGGTGTTGTTCTGGCCCTTGACGCAGGCAAGCACGCGTTCGATGAAGCGCCTGCAGGCGCTTCAGCCGCAGATGGCCGCAATCAAGGAGAAATACAAGGACGACCCGGTCAAGATGAACAAGAAGACCATGGAGTTCATGAAGGAGAACAAGGTCAGTCCGCTCGGCGGCTGCCTGCCCATGGTGCTGCAAATGCCGGTGTTCATCGGCTTTTTCTACATGATCCGCAGCGCCATCGAATTGCGCGGCGCGAGTTTCCTCTGGGTCGCGGATTTGTCCAGGCCCGACACGCTGTTCACCATCCCTGGTACAAGTTTCCCATTCAACCTGCTCCCGCTGCTCATGGGCGGGACCATGCTCTGGCAATCCCACCTCACGCCGCCTTCGCCCGGCATGGACCCGACGCAGCAGAAGATGATGCGCTACCTGCCGCTGATTTTCCTATTCATGCTCTACAATTATTCGTCCGGGCTGGCGCTTTACTGGACGGTGCAGAACCTGTTGACCATCGTGCAGACGAAATTGACCAAGACCGCCGCGTCCGTCGCCCCAACCACGCCGCAAGTTTCGGTCTTGACGCCCCTGTCGAAAAAGAAAAAATAGCCCGTACGAACAAGACGAATACGGATTGCGAACTGATTGCGACCCTCAACCCTCAACCCTCAACCCTCAACCTTCAACCCTCAACCCTCAACCTTCAACCCTCAACCCTCAACCCTCAACCCTCAACCCTCAACCCTCAACCCTCAACCCACCAATGCCTGCGCAACCCAAAGCCACGCTGGAAAAAATCCTCGAACTCCTGGGCTTTCCCGCCACCGTCGAAGAACATCAGCTCGAAGAAGACCTCTTGCTGGACGTGAAGGCGGAAGATTCCGGCCGGCTCATTGGCCGTCAGGGCCAGACGCTTTCCGACCTGCAATACATCACCAACCGCCTGTTGTTCCAGCAGGACGCCCGCGCGCCCAAGGTCATGGTGGATGTCAGCGGCTACCGCGCCCAGGCACGCGAGGCCCTGGTGAAAAAGGCCAAGAACGCCGCTGAAAAAGTCCGCCGTTGGGGCGACGTCGTGGAGCTGGAGCCGATGAGCGCCTTTGACCGGCGCATCATTCACAACGCGCTGAAGACGGATCCGGACATTGAAACCCAGAGCGTCGAAGTCGAGGGCACGGAAAAGAAGGCGATGCTTCTGCGACCAAAGCATTGACCTTGCGGTTGTAGCAGCCGGGGTCACGACAGGGCAGACTCATCAAAATTTGAGGTGGGGACGGTTCGCCGAGCCGTCCCCACGCTGAAAGCGTGGCAGAAATCGCGTTGCTGCGCCGGTCGTTCCGCCCGCTGGACGCGGGCGGGGACAGCTCGGCGAGATGTCCCTACCGCTTCGGGTTGTTTCCTGCGATTTTTGCTGCGTCTGCCCTTGGGTTAAAGAGGCTCTGACTTCCGGTTTCACCCGCAACTCGTCAATCATCTGGTCTTCAGGACCGGGTATGCCGGGGCGGTCCTCGGTGAGGAGATATTTGATGCCGTTGTTGCCCTTGGAGTCCGGAAATGGTCGCCGGTATTCCCGGCAGAACCCGGCAGGTCGCCATTCTTGGAAATAGTTCTCAAACAATTTCGACTTTTCCGTTGCAGCCGGACGGTAATCGGCCTTAAAGTCAAGCCGGCGAACGCCCATTAACATATCTATGTATCTCGGCGTTGATTACTATCCCGAACAATGGGTCTTCCCGTACGGCGGCACGGACAAGCATCCGGAGGCCGCATGGGAAGCCGACGCCGACCTGATGGTCAAGGCCGGCGTCAATATCGTGCGCCTCGGCGAATACTCGTGGGGACTGTGCGAACGCGAGGAGGGCAAATACGATTTCGCCTGGCTCAAACGCGTGATGGACATCATGGCCAAACGCGAAATCAAAGTCGTGCTGGGCACGCCCACCGCCGCGCCACCCATCTGGCTCGCCCGGAAACACCCCGAAATCCTGCCCGTGGACGAATTCGGCCGTATCCGCTACGAGGGCACGCGCCGCGCGGCCTGCTTCAACAACGACATTTTCTGGAACGCGGCCAAGCGCGTCGTCGAGAACATGGCCCGCGCCCTGGGCAACCACCCGCAACTGACCGCCTGGCAGATTGACAGCGGCCTCGGCGGCCACCAGACGGCGTGGTCGTTCAACGAAGATTCCCGCCTCGAATGGCAAAACTGGCTCAAGCTCAAATACAAAACCATCGCCAACCTCAACGACCTGCTCGGCCTCCGCTACTGGGGACAAATCGTTTCCGATTTCGACCAGGTGCCGATGCCCCGGCACGCGCCCACCGCCCACAACCCCGCGCTCGTGCTGGACTGGTATCGGTTTTGCAGCGACACCATCATCGCCTTCGCCCGGATGCAGGCGACCGTTTTGCGCGAATTGTCGCCGAACATTCCTGTCACCACCAACCTGCGCGCCCTCCAACGCTGGTTCGATCACTTCGACATGGCCGAGGTGGTGGATTTCGTTTCCGTGGAAAGCAACGCGGCCATCAAAGCCAAATCTGCCGAACTGGCCTGTGAAATTGACATGCTCCGGTCCCTGAAAAAGGACAAAATCCGCACGCCCGACGGCGATTGCGGCTTCTGGGTAATCGAGCAAAAAGCCGGGCAGGTGAACTGGCAGGAAGTGAATTCGCTCGTGCGCCCCGGCATCGTGCGGTTGTTTACCTATCAACTGGTTTCGCGCGGCGCCAGCGGCGTGCTGTTTTATCACTGGCGTCAACCGCGTTTCGGCAGCGAAAAGTTTTATGGCGCCGTCCTGCCGCACCACGTCCATAACGGCAACGACCGCGCGTTCAAGGAAATCTGCCAGATTGGCGAGGAACTCAAACTGCTCGCGCCCGCGCTCGCCGGCACCAAGTTCGTGGCCGAAGCCTGCATCGTTTACAGCCACGACAATGACTGGACGCTGCAACAGCCGATGCAGCCCAACAAACATTTCAAGTTGCGCGAACACATTCAGCTCATTTACAACGCGCTGCACGACCGGAACATTCTCGTGGACTTCGCCCGGCCTTCGGAGGATCTCTCGCGGTATCGAATCGTGTTCACGCCGTCGCTGCACCTCATGTCCGGGTCCGAGGCCGACCGCCTCAAGCTTTACGTGCAGAACGGCGGCACACTCGTCAGCACCTTCAACACCGGCCTCGTGGACGAACATCAAATCGCTCCGGACACCGGCTACCCGCACGACTTGACCGACTTGTTCGGCATGGAAGTCCTCGAATTCGATCCGCTGCCGCCCGGCGAGGAAAACCATCTCATCTTCAAAGGGGCCTTTCCCGCCAGCAACGTGCACCCCGCGCGGTTGTGGTGCGACCTCATCGAGCCGCACGATTGCCAGGTCCTCGCCACCTACGCGAAGGATTTTTACGCCGGACGACCGGCGATGACCCTGCACACCTTCGGACTGGGCAAGGCGGTTTACGTCGGCACGATGAGCCACCAGTCTTTTTACTACGACCTCGTCACCTGGCTGCGCCAGATGTGCAATCTGCATCCGCTGCTCAAGGTGCCCGACACCATCGAGGTCAGCCTCCGGGAGAAGAAAGGAACAAAGATTTTCTTCCTGCTCAACCATCAAAATGCGCCCGTGCGCATCCAGTTTTACAAACCCATGCACGATTACCTCACCGCCACCACCTTCAGCGGCAGCTACGATTTGCCGCCGCACGGCGTCCTGGTCCTCGACGAGCATCCGGAGGGGAAGGGGAAAACCACGGCCTCCATCCCCACCGCGGCCTGAGTCCGCGCTTCGTTCTTGGTTCTAATCTTTCTTCGGCTCTGAATCTTCCCAACCGTGGCCCAGACCAAGAGCAAGGCTTCATCCACATCTGTGGCATCCGTGGTTTCAACTCCGGTTTTTGGGTCAATCCGCCTGACGCTCACGGCATAAACGCCCGATAGAACCGCGCGGGTTGGCCGACCCCGGCAGGATCAAGGAACTGATACGGGCTGGCCGACAAATTGGTCAGGGAAAGCAGATTTATTTAGTTGGTGTCTGCCAATAACGCAATCGGCTTGACCTTGCCGCGCAATCGGCGCAGCGTCGGCGGTGATGAAGGCGTGTTACAAAGCGCAGCACGGTCTTGGAGTTTGTAATGACTGATATGATGAGCATGATGTCGTTGTTTTCTATGAGAGATTGCCTCTGTTCGCTGTGGATCCTCCTAATTCCAATCCTTTCCGGGTGCGCGAAGACCGAACGCCAAGAACCCGAACCCGCCCGCCTAATAGAAGCTAGTCCACCATTGAGTCAGCCGGTCAATGTGCCAGAGCCCACGGCGGTTGCGGTCGCCGCGTTGCCGGATCCGTTCGAGCCCGATGCTATCGTGTATACAATCCAACCGACTGAAAACCAAGGGAAGGTCGTCTGTTCGTCGACTTTTGAGGACGCCTACGAGTTTATGCTTCAAGAAAGCGATACCGATGTCAAAGTGGCCGTAAGCTTGGGGAGAAAGCTGCTGGGAAACTCTTACACTCCTGAGTCGGAATACGTGAACGCTCTTGCGGAATACGCCTCCACCAAGCAGCAACAAAGAAAGCTGTTCTTCCTACGAAAACAGGTGAAGGTGCAGATAGTGCAAAAGAAATACCAAGGTGATCCTCCATATCGGAGCATTTACGAGTGCAGCGTGCTGGAGTCCGGCCATAAGGGGATGGCCGTGTTCATCCAGCAGAAATATCTGACTGCAAAACCCTCCACTTAAGTTCCCGACCAACCAGCCCAGACATCAGTTCTCCAAGCGACAGCTCCGCAAGTTCAAGCTACGCTATCTGCGCACTCAAGAGGCCGCTTGGACATACCGAATCAGTGGTCGAATGGCGTTGGCGAGATTGTCTCTGCTGGTATGAATGCCACCGATACAAATGTCTTTGGGTTGCATTCTCGACAAAGCATCATCCAACCGATTGAACTCGACACGATCTGGAAAATCCCTACGGACCTCTGCGGCGCGACTACGAAACAAAGCCGCAGCTTCTCGGATATAGGCTTCGTAAATATCCACCGGATTCGACCGTTCGATGCGCTGCTCCCACTCCAGGAGAAACGCCTCATAGCTGGCGAGCCTGGCATCTCTGGCAAGTCTTTCAGTGTGCGCACGCGCTTGGCGTTCTATAAGCAGCGTATGCTCTCTGGAGCGCAAAGTCTGTCGGTGATTAACAATCCATCCACTGACAACCACGACAGAGGCGATAAAAGCCGAGATGATCGTCGCTTCTGGGCCGCTTATTTTCGTGTAATGCCAAGTAGTATCGGGCTGTTCTTTTTGGGTTGTATGATTTGTTACTACCGCGGCCGCTGAATTGGAATTGAAATTTGTCATGCAAGGTGGGGTCCGTTGCCTAAATGTTTATGCGGATGGAAAGATTTCCATGAAATTGACTATTGGCAGCCAAAATTGGGAAGCCTTTCGAACTCATAATGTGTGAAATTATGGATGGGGGGTGG
>JALOTT010000166.1 GCA_025457745.1 Verrucomicrobiota bacterium | reverse complement strand
CGAGGTCATGAGTCCTTTCGTACGGTTGACGGTTGTTCTTCTCGGATGAGGAACCAATTACGACCCTTCCATTATAGTGGCAGTGTCAAGATGCTCTCTGCGGGACGGGAATTCAAGTTGCTGTTCTTGCGAAAGCAAGGGAAAGGAATCGAAATGAAGAATATCATGCTCCGAATGGCTTGGGTTCTGTTTGGCATGTGCGCTTGTGAGCTTCCAGCGTTTTCACAGACAGCGATGACAGTGGCCAAGAAAGCGTTTCCGTCGGTCGTTATGATTGTGATGGAGGATGTGAACCATCAGCCAAATGCCATTGGAAGCGGGTTCTTTGTTGCAGAGGGAGTAATTGCTTCCAACTTTCACGTTGTTGAAGGAGCGGCAGGAGGGTTTGTCAAAATCATTTCCTTGTGCCGTTGGCGCGGAGAAGCGCGCAATTTTGCGCTCATGGACTTGAGCGATTGGGGTCTCGCCGCCGCGGGAAAAGAACTGAACGCGGTGCAGGGAATTTGGGGCGGCATGGAACTTATGGCGAACGGAGCGTTGATTGATTTCCACCGCCTGAAGCTTTGGGTGAAGCGGGGTGGCGAGAAGAAGCAGCGCCCTGCCGATTTCGATTTTGAACAAAACTTTGACAAATGGGTCTGATTAGGCGAACCTGTGTTCAAACTGCAGAAACAAAGACATAACAA
This sequence comes from Verrucomicrobiota bacterium, assembly GCA_025457745.1. Lineage (GTDB taxonomy): Bacteria > Verrucomicrobiota > Verrucomicrobiia > Limisphaerales > JADLHS01 > JALOTT01. The sequence continues at coordinate 15,541 of JALOTT010000166.1, read as the reverse complement.
ATGAAAAGATTAATTCTCGCATTGACGATCGTGGCCTTCGCCGTGGCAGTTCAAGCCGGGGAAGGGAAAGGATGTTGCAAAAACAAAGCGGCTTGTGCCGACAAAGACAAGGCCGCTTGCGCGGCCAAGGCGGAGTCAGGCTGCTGCGCCAAAGCCGCCTCTTCAGCCAAGGGGAACTGCCCCAAGTCGCAAGCTGCCAAGAAGGCTCTGATGAGTCCCAAGGCCGCCGGTGAAGCGGTTTCCAAGTAAATCCACCCTTTCGCAAAGAACAAAACCCCGCGTCTCGCGACGCGGGGATTTTTGTTTTCAATTGTCGCGTTGTTTCAGCCGAGCCGTGCGCGCAAACCGTCGAGTTGTTCGTTCAGCGCCTTGGGCAGGCGGCGGCCGAACTTCGCGTGGTTCGCGGCCACGTCTTCGACTTCCTTCTTCCAGCTGGCGGCGTCCACGGCGAGCAACTGCTTGAGGTCATCCGCCATCCCGTTCAATCCGGTGACGTCCAGCGCGTCAGGCGTTGGCACGTGGCCGATGGGCGTGCGTTGCGCCTTGCCCGTCCCCTCGACGCGTTCGCAAATCCATTTGAGCACGCGGCTGTTCTCGCCAAAACCGGGCCAGAGGAATTTGCCGTCGGCGCTTTTACGAAACCAATTCACGAAATAAACCCTGGGCAACTTCGCGCGGTCGGTGCGTTGGGCGAACGAAAGCCAGTGCGCGAAGTAATCGCCCATGTGATAGCCGCAGAACGGCAGCATGGCGAACGGATCGCGGCGCAGCACGCCGGACTGGCCGAGCGCGGCGGCGGTCGTTTCCGAACCGCAGGCCGAGCCCATAAACACGCCGTGTTCCCAATCAAACGCTTCGCACACCAACGGAATCGTGTGTGGCCGGCGGCCGCCGAAGAGAATCGCCGAGAGCGGCACGCCCTCGGCGCTCTGCCAGTCGGGATCAATCACCGGACATTGCGCGGCGGGCGCGGTGAAGCGGGAATTCGGATGCGCCCCCTTTTTGCCGCTGGCCGGCGTCCATTCGTTGCCCTCCCAATCAATTCCTTTCGCCGGCGCGGGCACCCCCATGTCTTCCCACCAGATGTCGCCATCTGGTGTGAGCACGACGTTCGTGAAAATGGTGTTCTTCGCGCAAGCAGTCAGCGCGTGTGGATTTGATTTTCGGGAAGTGCCCGGCGCGACGCCGAAGAAGCCGGTTTCTGGATTCATGGCGCAAAGGCGTCCACCCTTACCGACGCGAATCCAGGCGATGTCGTCACCGAGCGTGCTGACTTTCCAGCCCGGCAACGTGGGCTGCATCATGGCCAGGTTGGTCTTGCCGCAGGCGCTGGGGAAGGCGGCCGCGATGTAATATTTTTTCCCGGCGGGCGAGGCAAGGCAAAGGATGAGCATGTGTTCCGCCATCCAACCTTCCCTTTTCGCCATGACCGAGGCGAGGCGGAGTGCGAGGCATTTCTTGCCGAGCAACGCGTTACCGCCGTAGCCCGAACCGTAAGACCAGACTGAAGGCTCGTCGGGGAAATGGATGATGTATTTTTTCTGCGGGTCGGGCTCGCATGGCCAGGGCGTATCCTGCTGGCCGGGTTGCAGCGGCGCACCGACTGAATGCATACAGGGAATGAAATGGCCGTCGGCCCCCAGCTTGTCCATCACCGTCTGTCCCATGCGCGTCATGATGCGCATGTTGACGACGACATAGGGGGAATCGGTAATCTCAATGCCGACCTTGCAGATCGGCGAATTGAGCGGACCCATTGCGAAGGGGATCACATACATCGTGCGTCCCTTCATGCAGTCGTTGAAAAGCGCGCGCATCTTCTGCCTCATCTCGGTGGGGTCAGCCCAATGGTTCGTCGGGCCGGCCTCCTCTTTCGTCTTTGAGCAGATGAACGTGCGGTCCTCGACGCGTGCGACGTCGCTGGGGTGTGAGCGGGCGAGGTAACTGCCCGGGCGTAATTTCTCGTTGAGCTTGGTGAACGTGCCGGCCCTGACCATGAGGTCGCAGAGCGATTGATTTTCCTGCTCCGAGCCGGTGCACCAGAAAACCTTGTCGGGCTGGCAGAGCTTTGCCATTTCGTCCACCCAGTTCAAAACCGCTTTATTGGTCGTCAATGATTTTTCAGCCATACGTGTTTGATTTTGAATTCTATCCAGCCAACCCAGTCGCCGCCAGCCCGTAATTCATACGCTGCGCGATGGGCCGGGATTCAGTGCGCGGAAGCTGTCACAACATGTTGCCATCGGACAGTCAAAAGTGGCGCAAAAACGATTACTCTTTGCCAAGGGAACGGAGCAGCTCCCGGCACGCTGCGCTATACTCAGGATGCTGGGGTAACAGTGCAGTCTGCGGCTTGGGTGCGAGTGCCGAACCGTTGGGCGAACCGGGTGGAGCGCGGCTTCACGCTGCTTCAGCGTCCGAATTGAATGGTGGACTCAATTTGTGTCACCACGAATGTCACCGTGGTTTTTCCGTCGCCGCCCGCGCCAGGATGTGTTAAAAATGAATCAGCGTTATGATTCGGACCGCCACTGAAACCAGCGATGAACACGATGCCAGCCGTTGTCTCGCGCGCTCCGTCGTGAAGACGCTGGCCGAAGAACCAGCGCTCGAAGCTGTCACCATTGACCGGGCGCAGCAGAAAATTTCCGTCGCCACGCTGGGCCGCACCGACGTGACGCAACTCACCGGCCGGCTCACCGAAAAATTTCATCACGCGCAGGAAGCCGTCAGCGATCAGGCGTGCGGTCTGCTCACCGGGGACGGCGATTGCTCTCGCTGCGACACTCCGTTGTCCGATCAGCAATCGCAGAGGATCACCATCAAGCATGAAAGCGGTGCGACCACCATCGCGCGTGTCACCTGCCCGACCGCGCCCACCTTCTGGCGCTGGCGCGATATGCCTTTCCCGAAAGTCGTCCAGCGCGACGTGGAATTCCTCGAACATGCCGACGAGCACGAGAATGAGTGGAAGGCGCAACTGGTCCTGGCGATCCTCTGCGGGGTTTTCGGTTTGACGGGTTACTTTCTCGGCCGGGCGGGCCATCCAACGCTGTCGCTGGTCAGTTTTATCGCGGCCTACCTCGCGGGCGGCTGGTTTCCCGCCGAGGAAGTCTGGGAACGCCTGCGCAAAAGCGCGATTGATGTTCACTTCCTCATGCTCGCCGTCGCCATCGGTGCCGCCAGCATTGGGGCGTGGGCTGAGGGTGCCACGTTGTTGTTTCTCTTTTCCCTGTCGGGCGCGCTGGAGCATTACGCGCTGGGTCGCACGCAAAAGGAAATCCGCTCCCTCTTTCGCGACGCGCCGAAAGTCGCCACCATCCTCGACGCCCAAGGCCGGGAGCGGGAAGTCAAAGTGGAACTGATCCGCACCGGCATGCGGTTGCTCGTCAAGCCCGGCTCGCAATTTCCCGTGGACGCCGAAGTCCTCAAAGGCGGCACGGCGGCGGACGAATCCAACCTGACCGGCGAAGCGACGCCGGTGGAAAAAGCCGTGGGCGAAACGGTGCTGGCCGGCACGATCAATCTTTGGGGCGCGGTGGAAGTCAGCGTGCTCCGGCCCGCCGCCGAAAGTTCGCTCCAAAAAATCATTCACCTCATCCGGGAAGCGCAACAGCAGAAAGCGCCCGCGCAGCAGTTCACCGACAAGTTCGGCACCTATTACACCTACGCCGTGCTGACGCTGTCGCTCCTCATGTTTTTTGTGTGGTGGCTGGCTATTGGCCTGCCGCCGTTCACGTCCTCGGTGGAACTGCGCAGCGCGTTTTACCGCGCGATGACTCTGCTCGTCGTGGCGTCGCCGTGCGCGCTGGTGCTTTCGATTCCGAGCGCCGTGCTGGCGGCCATCGCGTGGGGCGCACGGCACGGCGTACTCATTCGCGGCGGCGCGGCAGTTGAAAAACTCGCCGAAGTGAACGTGGTGGCGCTCGACAAAACCGGCACGCTCACCACCGGCGAACTGCGCGTTGAAAAAGTGGAGAGCTTTCCCGCGGGTCGGGAAAACGAAGTTGCCCGATTGGCCTACTCGCTCGAAAAACTTTCCACCCATCCGCTGGCCCGCGCCATTACGCGCTACGGTAAACAGCAACAGATTGAGGCCATCGAATTTGAAAAGTTCGAATCGGTCACGGGCCAGGGATTGAAAGGGCGGTGCGACGGCAGCGAGTCTCTATTGGGTCGGCGTGAATGGGTTGAATTGGCGCGCCCAACGCAGGCCATCGCCCAGGTGCCGCCAACGGAGGCGGGTTTTTCAGAAATCTGGCTCGCGCAGGATGGACTGCTTGGCCGGATTGTTTTGCGCGATGACATCCGCCCGCAGGCGCGCGCGGTACTGGATGCGTTGCACACGGCGGGCCTGCGCAGCGTGGTGCTCACGGGCGACCGCCGCGCGACGGCGGAATACTTGAAAACGGAATTGCACCTCGACGAAGTGCGGGCGGAGTTGAAGCCGGAGGAAAAAGTGGCGGCGATCAAGGCCTTGAGCGACGGCGGCAATCGCGTGGCGATGATCGGCGACGGCGTGAACGACGCGCCCAGCCTGGCCGCGGCGCATGTGGGCGTGGCCATGGGCGCGCGCGGTTCGGACGCCGCGTTGGAGCAGGCCGACGTGGTTTTGATGCACGACCGGTTGGAGAACTTTCTGGCCGCGTTCCGGCTCAGCCAGCGCGCCCGGCGCGTCATCCGGCAGAATCTGGTAATCTCGATGGGCACCGTGGCCGTGCTGGTGGTGTTCGCGCTGATTGGGAAGATTCCACTGCCCATTGGAGTGGTCGGCCACGAGGGCAGCACGGTGATCGTGGTCATGAACAGCCTGCGGTTGCTGCTCGGTGGACGGGACAAGCAGAATTGAAAGGCTTGAAGCAACGGCAACCCTGCCTTAAAACGTCCACGCTGTGACTGACAATTCCGGCCTTCAATTGCCTGTTCCTCGGGTCACGCCGGTTCTGGATCCACAATTCCGTCCGGCGGTTCTGGCCAATCGCGCTTTTCGCGAGCAGGCGCGCAAGTCCGGCAAGGCTTTGCCGGTGCGACTCGCACTCCAGCAAACAGACGGGTCGGTTCATCACTTCAACACGGAGATTTTTTCAGAAGGCGACCCGCGCGCCGCCGGTAATTTCACCTATCTCGAACGCATCTTGAAATTCCTGCTCTGGTCGCGCGGCGGCTGGCGGATTTATTTCGACGGCCCGGCGGCGCTGGCGGCGAAGCTGGCCGCACATTACCGCGACACGGCCACGGGCAAATTTGATTCAAACCTGGTCGGCGAAAAAATGTTCGACCAGCCGCTCGAAATCGTGAACACGAAGGACATCCCGGCCCAACGCGCGGCGAGCAAACCCCTGGGCCGCCATCTCGATGGCTGCCGCATCGGTTTCGACCTCGGCGGCAGTGACCGCAAGGCGGCGGCGGTCGTGGACGGCGAAGTCGTCTTCAGCGACGAAACCGTTTGGGATCCGTATTTTCATCCCGACCCGCAATATCACTGGGACGGCATCATGGACTCACTGAAGAAGGCGGCGGCGCATTTGCCCCGCGTGGATGCCATCGGCGGCAGCGCGGCGGGAATCTATGTCGGCAACCGCGTGAAGGTCGCTTCGCTTTTTCGCGGCGTGCCGGCGGATTTGTTCGACCAGCGCGTGAAGGATTTGTTCCTCGACGTGAAGAAGGCCTGGAACAATGTGCCGTTTGAAGTGGTGAACGATGGCGAAGTGACCGCCTTGGCCGGCTCCATGGCGCTGGGCAGGAACGCGGTGCTTGGGATTGCGCTCGGAACGAGCACGGCGGGCGGTTGGGTGAACGGCGAGGGCAACATCACGTCATGGATCAACGAACTGGCATTCGTGCCCGTGGACTACCACCCCAATGCCGCCCACGACGAATGGAGCAGCGATTACGGCGTGTGCGCGCAATATTTTTCGCAACAAGCTGTGGCCCGGCTCATGCCCGCTGCCGGCATCGAAGCGACCAAAGACCTGCCGCTGCCGGAGAAACTTAAACTCGTGCAATCGCTCATGGCCAACGACGACTCGCGAGCACGGAAGATTTACGAGACCATCGGCGTCTATCTGGGCTACCAGATCGCGCACTTTGCGGACTTTTATCCGCTGCACAACCTGCTCATCCTCGGTCGCGTCACCAGCGGCAAGGGCGGCGATTTGATCTTGGCCGGCGCGCGGCAGCTTTTGAAAACAGAATTTCCCGAGTTGGCCGGGAAGATTGAACTGCACGTGCCCGACGAAAAAATGAAACGCCACGGCCAGGCCATCGCCGCGGCGAGTTTGCCGGAGATAAGGTGATTATGTTTTGGCGAAAAAACCCTCACCCCGGCCTTCTCCCGTCCGACGGGAGAGGGTGCATCGTTGGCCGGTTTTTTGGATTGTCGTGCGTCTGGATTTGCTCGGCGGACATCTGCAACACTGGAATGATCGCTTGCTGTTCCCTCTCCCATCGGATGGGAGAGGGTCAGGGTGAGGGCGTTTTCTAAATTCAATGAACCCATACAACCAATTCGTTACTGACTTCGCGCGCCTTGCGAACGGCGCGAAAACTTTGCCGCTCGGTGGTTTTCCCCCTGCGCCGAAGCCGAAGATGGCGCCGGAGGCACCGCGCGCCCTGTTTTTTGCGCCGCATCCCGATGACGAAACCATTTCCGGCGCGCTGGGGTTGCGCCTGTTGCGCGAAGCGAAGATGAACGTGATCAACGTCGCCGTAACGCAAGGCAGCAAGCGGGAGCGCCAGGCGGAGCGGTTGACTGAATTGCAGGGCGCCTGTAATTACCTTGGCTACGGCCTGCAGACGACGGTCCCGAACGGTTTGGAAAAAGTTACCGTCAAGACACGGCAGAACAAACCGCCGCTTTGGTCGGGCATGGTCAAGGTCATCACTGAGATTCTCACCAGGCATAAACCCCGCGTGATTTTGTTTCCGCACGAGCGCGATTGGAACGACACGCACATTGGCGTGCATTATCTCATGACGGACGCGCTTCAGCAAATGCCGGCGCACTTCGAGTGCTACACGGTCGAGACGGAATTCTGGGGCGCGATGGACGACCCGAATCTCATGGCTGTCGCTGCCGGCCTGGATGATGGATAACGTCCGCCGCGGCGCGGAATTCGTGGGCGGGCAGGGGGGGGCGGCGCCGGACTTCCAGTTCGCCGCGCTGTATCGGCTGCGCAAATGGTCGCAAGGCCGGTTGATGAAGTTCTACGAGGGCGGCAGGCAATTGCCGGCAGGAGTGAATGTTGGCACGCTCTTCCCATGAAAGCCGAATTCATGCGCGAGGCCATCCGCATCTCGCTTGAGAAGATGCGGAACAATCACGGCGGCCCCTTCGGCGCAGTGGTCGTGCGGCGGGGCAAAATCGTCGGACGCGGTTGGAATCGCGTAACCTCGACCAACGACCCCACCGCGCACGCCGAAGTCATTGCTATTCGCGAAGCCTGCCGCCGGTTGAAAACCTTCCAGCTTGACGATTGCGAACTCTACACCAGTTGCGAGCCGTGCCCGATGTGCCTTTCGGCGATTTACTGGGCGCGGCTCAAGCGCGTCTATTATGGCAACACGCGCAGAGACGCGGCGAAAATCCAATTCGCCGACGACTTCATTTACCGCGAAGTCGCCGCGCCGATTTCGAAGCGGGCCATTCCAATGAAGCGACTGCTCCACCAAGAAGCCTTCAAAGCGTTCGCCGAGTGGCAGGCCAAGCCGGACAAGATCCTTTACTGAAACGCCGGCTGGTCTTCCTTCGGTTCTCGAAGGCGCAACCGGGCGCTCCCACCAGAAACGGGGCGCGAGTTGTCCTCAACTCGCAGCGTCCACGTTATGCCATACCGCTGCGGATTGAGACAATCCGCGCTCCGGTGCGACTGCTCAATTGCGCCTGGCTGGAAGATTATTTCTGCTTTTTCGGTTGCCGCGCCGCCGCCGCCGGGACTAACGTCGCGTTGGTGGTCCGGGCATTCAAAAAATATAGTGAAAGGTTATGAACACAGAAATCTCACGTCGTTGTTTCCTCAAATCCACGGCCGCGGGTGTGGTCACTTGTAGCGCTTTGGCCGGGCTGGCCGAACGATTAGCCGCGGCCACGCCGGCACCGCAACTCGGGCTGACTTCAAAAGTCCGCGTCGGCAAAATCTATCTCGGTCACGAACATCCCGGGTGGCCCACGTCAACCGTGAATTTGTCCGCGGAAATGAAGCGTTACGAAAGTGAACTTGCCAAACTCGCGCCCCAACTCGGCGACGTCGAGTTCGTGGATGCGGGCCTGGTCGGCGATGCGCCGCAACTGGCGAAGGCCAGGGAACAGTTCAAGAACGTGGACGGCATTCTTGTGATGCACCTGACGATGGGCATCAGCCCCCAACTTCAGAGCCTGATGGAATTGGGCATTCCGATTGTCGTCTTCAGCCTGCCCTACACCGGCCACGAGTGGCACACTGTCGCGAGCTGGCAGCGGCAGGGGAAACTCATCGAAGTTTTTCCCACGAGCCGGTTCGAGGATCTGCTCGTCGCCATCCGGCCATTCCGCGCGTTGCACCGGCTCAAGGAGGCCCGGATCCTGCACGTCAATCAAGGTCCCGCCGACGCCGCCTACTGCAAAGCCATCAAGGATAAATTCGGCACGGACATCACGAATGTCGGGCTGCCGGAATTGCAGAAAGCCTACGAAACCGCCGACCGCAGCGAAGCGATGACCGACTGCCGCCGCTGGATGAAGGAAGCGCGCAAAATCGTCGAGCCGACCAAGGACGACGTTCTCAAAGGCTCGCTCATGTATATCGCCATGCGGAATCTGCTGGCCGAACACGACGCGGTGCTCGTCACGATGAATTGCCTCGGCATGAATTTGATGGGCCGCGGCATGGGCTATCCCTGTCTGGGCTTTGTGCGGCTGAACAACATGGGACTGGGTGGTGTGTGCGAGGCGGATTTGAAGTCCAGCATGACGCACCTCATCTTCAGCTATCTTGTGGGCAAACCCGGATTCGTCACCGATCCCGTGTTCGACCTCTCGACCTCCAGCATCATCCACGCGCACTGCGTGGCCGCGACGCAAATGGAAGGGCTGGACAAATCTGCCGCGCCGTATAACATCCGCACGCATTTGGAGGATGGCCGGGGGGTGTCACTTCAAGTCAAGATGCCCGTCGGGCGAAAGCTTACGATGGCGCGTCTCATCGGCACGGACAAGCTGCTGTTTTCCACCGGCGACGCCACGGCTAGTCCATTTGTGCGCTTCTGTCGCTTCGCTCAGGTGCGGGTTCTGCACGAAGGCGTTGACGATTTACAGAAGGTCGAAGGGCTGGAATGGGAGCCGCACGTGCATGCGTGACGGGCAAAACTCAGCTTGAAATCGCGGATGCCCGTGGTTTAATGATGGCATGACGGCAACGTTGGAACAAACGCAAGCTGATTTGCTTAGGCTCATCGGCGTGGCTCAACAAGGCGAGGAAGTAGTCATCGTCAACCAAGGCCAGCCCGTGGCGAAGCTTACCGCTGTGCCGGCGGCACGGCCTTCCCCAAACCGCAAAGCTTGGCTCGCAAAGCTGGCCCGACTGCGCGAGCAATGCGCCACGGGCAAGACCGGCCCCGGCGTGGAGGAAATCCTGGCCGAGGACCGCGGCGAATGAGGGCATGAGTTACTGGGATACCTCCACGCTTGGGAAGCTTTACCTGCCAGAGCCGGACTCGTCCGACTTCGTGCAAAAGGCTGCCGTTGAACCCGTCATCGTCACGTCCAAGCTCACCCTGTATGAGATGCGGCGAGTGGCGTTTCGGAAAGAAAGTGACGGACTCATCCCCGCAGTCACCGCCGAATCAGTTTTGAGCCAGATGGAACAGGACATTGGCGCTGGCGAAATCCACGTCGTCGAAGTTAGCGCCGCAGTGGAGGTAGAATTCAACGGCATAATGGTCACCTGCTATCGCCGCACCCTGCCGTTACCCATTCGCACGTTTGACGCACTTCACCTGGCCTCAGCCCGCGCTTCTGTCGCTTCGCTCAGGTGCGGGTTCTGCACGAAGGCGTTGACGATTTACAGAAGGTCGAAGGGCTGGAATGGGAGCCGCACGTGCATGCGTGAGCAAGCCGATCGTGACGCATTCGTTGAGTGGAAGACCAAGGCGGACAAAGTGCGCTATTGACCGGTCACGTTTGGTTTATCAATTGTTGGATGGTCAAATCTGCCCGCGCGCAGAAAATGGATTGTTTGCTGAATTGTGGTTTGCTTGCGCATAAGGAATGGATGCGTCGCGCGGATGACGATGTGGTCGGTCATGCCGGTCAGTTTGGTTCGTTCGACAGACACTTTTCCATCGTCGCTGCCGGGAATCATCAGGCTGTTGATCCAGTTGATCGAACGGTTTCCCGCAATCACGCCGACGCAAAAATTTGCCGGGCCGAGTTTGTTGGGCGTGGAATTGCTGTCGGTGACCAATTCACTTCCGGCCGGGCCGTTGATTTTTTTGAACAGCCAGAATGAACCCAATTTGTCCACAACTTCGCTTCCCTGATTGGGCGGACCCAGCATCACGACCCGACCGAGATTGGAAATGTCGTGTCGCGCCAGATAACTTCGGACGAGAATCCCGCCGAGCGAATGTGTGACAAAATGAATGGCGACTACGCCATTCCGCTGGCACTCACTAACCACCTGCCCAACCGCCTTTTCGCTCAACGGCTCAACCGAGGCTGAACGCGACGGGTAGTCCACATTCAAAACCTGGTAACCCGCTTGAGACAACGCCTGTTCCATCGGAATCATCGAACGGCTGGTGCGGCACAAGCCATGAAGCAAGATGACGCATTCCCGATCTTCAGCAGCGGACGCAAGCAGCGGGATAATGGCCATGGTGAAAATAAGACAAGACTTCATTGGCATACGCGCCAAATCATGCCGCGTTTTCCAGAGGATTCGCCGAAATCTCCAGCATCCGTTCAATCGGCAACCGCGCCCGGCGCAGAATTTCCTCCGGCAGTTCGATGCGCGGGGCGAGGTTTTTCATGCAGTCGCGCACCTTTTCAAGCGCTCGCCGGGCGAATGCGAACTCGGTCCGGGTCAACCGTTATCAGCGCACCCGCCGCCAGTTCTTTTCCGTAAACGGTCAGAATATGTCCGCACGCCTCAGCCTGATGAACGGAGCGGAATCCAACGAGCCGGATGATTCCCGTGTGTGAAACATTGCGGAGCACGGCCAATTCTCCGAGATCCTTGTCGAGCGTCACCAAGACGCGTCCTTCGCGGGCTGATTGGTTCAGCAAGGCTTCGTCGCCCGGGTCTTGATTCCAGTCACCAGCCCAAACGACATCGTGTCCGGCTGAGACGAGTTGCGCCTTTGCTCCGCCCCAGACGCAGGTGTCCAGGAGCAGTTTCACGCAGGGATGGGACTGTGCATCAGTTCCACGCGCTCATGCCCAACCATTCGCCGGGCGTAGGCGATACAGGCCAGAACGTCCTCCCGTTGCAGCCAGGGGTAGCCGCGAAGAATGTCCTCAATGGAATCGCCGGCTTCCAGCATTTGCAGAACGTGCTCCACCGCCAGTCGCCGGCCACGAACGATGGGCTTGCCGCCAAAAATTTCCGGGTTGAACTTGATCCGTTTCAGAAGTTCCGTATCGTTCATGGTCGCACTTTAGTTGATTTCGCGGAGAAAACCAACAAGCATTTATGCGTTCGCGGACCTCGCCGAAATTTCCAGCATCCGTTCAATCGGCAACCGCGCACGCTTTAGAATTTCTTCGGGCAGTTCGATGCGCGGGGCGAGGTGCTTCATGCAGTCGCGCACTTTTTCAAGCGTGTTCATTTTCATGTATTTGCACTCGCTGCAACGGCAGTTGTCCGTGGGCAACTTCATCACGTCGAACGTCGGCGCGCAGAGGAATTCCTTGCCCGGACATTCCTTTTGCATCCGGTGGATGATGCCCGATTCGGTCACAATCACAAACCGCTTCGCCGGGTTGTCGCGGCAATAGGTGATCATTTTCTCCGTCGAGCAGACCGCGTCGGCCAGGTCGCGCACCTCGCGCAGGCTCTCGGGGTGGACGACGATTTTCGCGTCGGGGAAACGCTCGCGCAATTTCAGCACAGCGTCGCGCCGGAACTCGACGTGCGCGTAACAGTTTCCCTTCCACAACGTCATCGGCCGGCCCGTTTGCTCCATGACCCATTGGCCGAGGTTCTCGTCGGGCACGAAGAGGATGTCTTTGTCCTTGGGCGCAGCGTTGACGATCTTCACAGCGTTGCCGCTGGTGCAAATCACGTCGGTCAACGCCTTCACCGCGGCGCTGCAATTGATGTAGGCGATGGTCCAGAAGTTCGGATTGGTTTTCTGCAGCGCAGCGAGCTGGTCGGCGGGGCAGCTTTCTTCGAGCGAGCAGCCTGCGTCCTTGTCCGGCAGCACGACGATTTTGCGCGGATTCAAAATCTTCGCCGTCTCCGCCATGAAATGCACGCCGCAGAAAACAATCACGTCCGCCGGCGTCTTCGCCGCCTGTTGTGAAAGGCCGAGGGAATCGCCCACGTAATCCGCCACGTCCTGGATTTCGCCAACCTGATAATTGTGCGCGAGGATGACGGCGTTCAACTGTTTCTTGAGCGCGAAGATTTCCTTCGCCAGCGGGTCGAATCGCTCCTTCGACATCGGCTTGCGCAACGGCAAACGGTACACGCCGGCGGACATTTCCAAAACGTCAGTCATCAACGAAAGCTAACGGTGAATGGCATGAGCGTCAATTTGCTGGTAGGGCGCTGGTAGGGCGCGTCACTCCGTGCGCGCCGTTGGTTCCCGTAACAGGATCGGCGCGCACGGAGTGACGCGCCCTACCAATGAAATTCGTTTTAGGGCCAGAATCAATCCTGCCACCCCACTTCCCGCCCCCGGTTTTGTTCCTTCAAATACTTCACCAACGGCTCGTAGTATTCGAGCATGGCGCGTCCGCTGAATTCCTCGCCCGTGGCGTCGCGAATCACTGCGCGCCAATCCCGGGTCGCGCCTTGCTTCATCATGTTGTAGAGGAACGCGCCGACTTCCTGGTTACCCTTGAAGCTCGTGTTGCGCGGGTCCTGATGCAGAATCTTTTTCGCAATGTGCCGATGGAGTTGATACTTGATCGCAAAGGCGAGGGCATATTTATAATACTCCGCCGGGTTGTCGTTGATGTGCGTTTTGGTGGCGGCGTCACAGAACTCCTCACCGCGCGGTTCGGGTGGCGCGACGCCCTGATATTTCGCCACGTAATCCCACCAGCGTTTGTTCAACTGGTCCGCCGACAGATTGCTCTCGTAGAAATCCCGTTCCCACGCCGCCATGACGCCCGCCGACCACTGGATGAACACCACGTCATCGAGCGCGGCGTTGAGCAGCCACTGGGTTTCGTCGAAGTTCGTTCCCGGCGGGATCAGCCCCAGCTCGCGCAGATAGGGAACTTGTTTCGTGGGCGTGGCCAGCGTTTCGGCCATCGCCTCGTGCATCGCCGGGCTGGCGCCGTCGCGGAACAAATGCGGAATCTCCGGCCGGCTGTAGGCCAGGAAGTAAAACACATGGCCCAACTCGTGATGCGCCGTGCCGAACCATTGAAAATTGTTCTTCACATTCATCAGCGAGCGCACGTCCTGATCGAGATTGATGTGCCAGGCGGAAGCGTGCGTGTTCTTCTTCCGCTTGGCGTCGGCGGGCAGTTCGTAAAGATCGCTCCTTGGCCAAAAGGCCGCGGGCAACTTCGGGAAACCAAGCGATTCGCCGTAGTCCACGGCCTTTTCCACGATCCATTCGGGAGACTTGCTCTTGAACAAGGGGTCGAGGTCAACGCTCTCGACCAAGCCGGGCCATTCCTGGCTCCAACGGTTGCCGAGCCAGTGCGCGGGAATCAGCTTGGGCACGGGCTGGCCGTAGCGTTTCGCGAGCGTGTGCTTGGTCCAGCAATGAAGCTGCTCGTAAAGCGGCCGCGTTTCTTCGCAGAGCTTGTCCGTCATCGCCTTCATTTCGGCAACATTCATGTCAAACCAACCGGCGCGCAGTGCGAAAAACGAACTGTAACCCATCTCGGTCGCAACCCGATTGCGCAGGTCGCGCAACTTGAGCAAGCCGGGCTTGAGCGCGACGCCGGATTCCTTCGAGGCCTTCCAAACCGCGAGGCGTTCGGCAAGGTTTGTGGAACTTTGCAGGCTGTCGTCAATCTGGTTGGCGGTGATGGCCTTGGTCTCCGTTGCGCCGGGCGGAGTCCATTTGAATTCGAAACCGTCCAGCGTCGCGGATTGACGCGCTTCCGCCGCGACGCGCTCGGCGACCACGTCGGGAATTGTGCCGGGCGCCCCGGCGGCGTTGAGCATGACGAAACGAAGCTGGCGCACGGTGGAGGCGTCGAGTTGGTTCGTGTGCTGGAGCAATTCGCGCGCGCGCTGAATCACCCACGGGCTGCCGACAAAGGCGGCCTGCGCCTTCTCCGCGCCGATGCGTTGGCCGGTGTGCTCGTCAGTCACGTCGGTCAGCGCCGACCACGCGGCGTCGTTTGCCACCGTGTAGAGCGACTGATAAACGCGGTTGTAGGTTTCGAGGAACGATTTCGCGTCCTCGGCGGGGCTGGATTTGAGTTGCGCGAGACACGCGTCCGGAGTCAGGAGCGGGCACGCGATGGTGAGGATGAGTCCGAACGTCAGCGGAGTTTTCATAAATCGTTTAGTCAACTTAACCGGTTTGGTTTCGGCTGCGCAGCAATAACTGGCGACCCACAAGATAAAGGAACAAAGTGAGCATGGCAAACGGCAGCAGCGCGAGCCAGTCGGAATTCAGGCCAGCGAAGAAGGGATTGCGCGCGTCGGCCCATTTTGTGATGGCGGTGTCCACACCGCCGAGCGCACCGGCAATAAACGCGATGATGATACCCGCGATCGCCCCGCCTGCGATGTAGCCGCTGGCGAGCAACACGCCCGGACTCTTGTCGCCTTCGGCAGTGAGTTGCTGTTCGTCGAGGTTGTGCGCGCGCAATTGGTGGCGCATCCGGCGGTCCACCAACCAGCGCACCAAACCGCCAACGAAGAGCGGCGAGGACGACGAGATCGGCAGATAAACTCCGACCGCAAATGCCAGCGAGCCGACACCGCATAGTTCCAAGACGACGGAAATCATCACGCCGAACAAGACCAGGGCCCATGGCAGCTTGCGGTCGAGAATGCCCTTGATGATGTAGCTCATCAGTGTGGCCTTGGGCGCGTCGTATTTGCGGACTTCCGAGCCATCGGGCCGAACCTTGTACACGCCGTTGACGCCGGGATCTACGAGCCACGCCGCCGCGCCACTTTCGTCCACGAGATATTTACCAGCCGGGCCGCCTGCCTCATCCAACTTTTGCCAGACTTTGAATGTGCGCGAGTCGGCCTTGGCTTGCGGGCCGGAAATTTCTTCGCTCATGGCTAATTCAACTCCCGTCGGCGCGCGAAGACCGGGCGCAACTTTTTCCACCGGCACATAAACCGTCGCTGCATTATTTAGCCCGAGCAGAATCGGGCCGAGGACCAGCGCGCTCGCCGCCGCGCCGATCAGG
>JALOTT010000165.1 GCA_025457745.1 Verrucomicrobiota bacterium | reverse complement strand
CTCGTATAGAAATCGCCGCGCTGTCCCGGTGTGTCCTTATTCTTTTCGTAATATCCACAAAGGGGACAATGGAGCGCGAGTTCCATGAAGCGTGCGAACGGAATTTCGCCGCGTTCGACAATTTCTTTCCGGATTTGGTCGCCGGCTGAATTCAAGGATTGCAGGATGGTGCGGATTTAGCTATTAGTCGAGCGCATCGCGACACACGTATGGCCAAAATTGACGCATTCTTCAACCTGATGTTCGAGCAAAAAGCTTCGGACCTCCACGTAGCGTCGGGCAACGCGCCCATGCTGCGCATCAACGGCGAACTGCAGCGCGTGGATTTCCCGCCGCTGGAGAACGATGCGCTCAAAGCCATGCTCTACGAAATCGCGCCGGAATACAAAATCAAGGTGTTCGAGGAAACCGGCGACGTGGACTTCGGCTACGAAATCCCGAACATCTCGCGGTTCCGCGCGAATTTTTTCCAGCAGAAGAGCGGCATCTCCGCCGTGTTCCGGCAGATTCCCAGCAAGGTGCTTTCGTTCGAGGATTTTGAGAAGTTTGATGCGCCGCTGCCCGTGGTTCTGAAAAAGTTTTGCATGTTGCACAAAGGTTTGGTCGTGGTGACCGGGCCGACGGGTTCGGGCAAGTCCACCACGCTGGCGGCGATGGTTGATTACTGCAACAAAAACCGCAAAGACCACATCATCACGCTTGAAGACCCCATCGAGTTTGTGCATGAGAGCAAAAACTGTCTGGTCAACCACCGGGAAGTGGGCATCCACACCAAAACGTTCTCATCCGGTTTGCGCGGCGCGTTGCGCGAAGACCCGGACATCATTCTGGTCGGCGAGTTGCGCGATCTGGAAACGATTGAACTGGCGATTGTGGCGGCCGCCACCGGGCATCTGGTCTTTGGCACGCTGCACACGCCCAGCGCCGCCAAGACCGTGGACCGCATGATTGATGTTTTCCCGGCCCAACAGCAGAACCAAATCCGCGCGTCGCTTTCCGAAGCGCTCAAAGGCGTGGTCGCGCAAAATCTGTTCAAGCGGATTGATAAAAAAGGCCGCGTGGCCTCCCTGGAAGTCCTGGTGTTCACCACCGCCATCGCCAACCTGGTGCGCGAAGGCAAGACCCACCAGATTCCCGGCATGATCCAGGTGGGTAAGCGGCTGGGCAACCAACCGCTCGACGATGCCATCATGGAACATTTGCGCATGAAGCGCATCGCGCCCGAAGAGGCCTACGAGAAATGTATGGATAAAAAGAAATTCGTCGGCTTCCTGTCCAAGGAAATGCAGGCCGAGTTGAAGGAAGCCGGCGAAGTCTAGAATGAAGATAAACCTTGGATTGGATTTATGCGCCGCCCCGAATTGGATAATGTGCTGACCACGATGCTGGATTCCCAGCCGGAAGTCTCCGACCTGCTGTTCACGGTGGACAAACCGCCGCAGGTCGAATCCTTCGGCGAACTCAAGTCCGTGCTGCTCGAACCCGTGGTGGAAAAGCTCACGCCCTTCCAGACCGAAATGGTGGCGTTGAACATCGTCGGCGAAAATCACTGGCTGATTGAAGACTTGTTACGGCACGGATCGTGTGACGCGTCTTATTCGCTCTCCGACCAGGCGCGATTCCGCGTGAACATTTTTTCGCAGCGCGGCAATTATTCCATCGTCTGCCGCAAGCTCAACACCGCCATCCCGACACTCGAATGGCTGCAATTCCCTGAAATCTTCAAGCAAATTCCACGCGAGAAAACGGGTTTGGTGCTCGTCACTGGCGCCACCGGCTCCGGCAAATCCACAACCCTGGCCGCCGTCTTAAATGAAATCAACCAGTCCAAGGCCGTGCATATCGTCACGCTGGAGGACCCGGTCGAATACATCCATCCGCAACGCCAGGCGACCTTCAACCAGCGGGAACTGGGGCAGGACTTCGACACGTTCGCCAGCGGCATGCGCGCCGCGTTGCGCCAGGCGCCCAAGGTCATCCTCGTCGGCGAAATGCGCGACCGCGAAACGGTCAGCATCGCATTGAGCGCCGCGGAAACCGGGCATCTGGTGCTCAGCACGCTGCACACGATTGACGCCGGCCAGACCATCAATCGTATTCTCGGCATGTTCGATCCCGAGGAGCAGGAGCAGGTTCGCCTCCGGTTGGCCGACACGTTGCGCTGGGTCGTCAGCCAGCGGCTCGCGCCCAAGATTGGCGGCGGCCGTTACGCGTTGCTCGAAATCATGGGTTCGAATCTGCGCACGCAGGAGTCCATCCGCCTCGGCGAAAGTGAGGGCAAGAGCTTCTACGAAATCATCGAGGCCAGCCACACGTTCGGCTGGCGCACCTTCGACCACGCCTGCCTGGAAGCCTACGAACAAGGCAAGATCACCGAGGAAACCGCGCTGCTCTACTGCACCAAGCGCGGCCCCGTCACACGCTGGATTGACAACCTCAAGAAAGGGCGCGGCGAATCCACCACTAGCGTCGCCGGCCTGCGCATGCGGGCCGGCGGGAACGCCAAGGCGGGCCAACCGGCCCCCAAAGTCGCGCTCACCCTCAAATAACCCATGAGCGAAAAGTTTGAATTCATCAGCGCGACCGACCGGCCGGCCTTGCTGGCGTTCTCGACCCCCGAATGGCTTGAAGCGGCCAGGCTCGCCCTCCAGGAGTTGGGCTACCGAGTTCACACGGCCGCCACCCACAGTGATTTTCTCATCCGTTTCAGCCAGGTCCGCTACCAGGTTGTCGTCCTGGAAGAATGTTTTGCGGCGAACACCATCGAGGAAAACCTCACGCTCAAGGCCCTGCAAGCGATGCCAATGCCCCAGCGCCGGCACGCCACGGTGATCCTCTTCGGCAATACCTTTCAGACGTTCACGCCGATGCAGGCCTTCCAGCAAAGCGTCCACGCCGTCATCAACAGCTCCGAATTGTTCCTGCTCAAACAACTCATTGAAAAAGCGGTTGGGGACAACACGATGTTCCAGCACAGCTTTCGCGAAGTCCAGGAACGCGTCTATACCAGCGGTAGCCGCGAGAAGTAGGTCCGGCTTCCAACTTGCTTGGGATTGCTGGCTTGCAACGTGCGCAACGCTTCGGACGATCCGCGCGTGATTTTTCTCCATCGCTCCCCTACCCTCCCGGCATGAGTCGTCTGGATCAGGTACTGGTCGAGCGCGGACTGTGCGCGAGCCGCGAGCAGGCCAAACGCGCCATCATGGCTGGCCGGGTCAAAATCAACGAACGCACCGCCGCCAAACCCAGCGACGCCGTAAAGCCAGGCGACCACCTCACGCTCGTTGCCGGGGAAAAATACGTGAGCCGGGGTGGGCCGAAGCTGGAACACGCCCTCCGCCACTTTCAGCTGGACGTTGCCGGCCTTAAGGCCTTTGACCTGGGGGCATCCACCGGGGGCTTCACCGACTGCCTGTTGCAGAGCGGCGCGGCGCGAGTCCACGCCGTGGACGTCGGCCAAGGCCAGTTGGCGTGGCGACTGCGTCGCGACCGGCGCGTGGTCGTCATGGAAAAGACCAACGCGCGGCATCTGAGGCCGGCGGACTTCCCGCAACCGTTCACGCCGTTTGACCTGGCGGTGATAGACTGCTCCTTCATTTCGCTGCGTAAAATCCTACCCGCCGCCGTTGCATTGTTGGGCGCAACCGGTAAAATCGTGGCGTTGATCAAGCCGCAGTTCGAGGCTGGCAAGGCCGAGGCGAACCGGGGCGCGGGTGTCATTACCGACCCGGCCATTCACGAACGGGTGCTGCACGAGTTGCGGGAATTTGTGGCGGCGCAACCGGGGTTGCGCTGGCGCGACGTGACGGAATCGCCATTGCTTGGCCCGGCGGGCAACAAAGAATTTTTGGTGTTGATTGAAAAATCCGGCTAAAATCCGAAGGATCGGGCTGATCGGCCACTCCGACAAGGTCGCCGGCAGCAACGCGGTTACCCAGGCCGCCCGGCTCGTGCGCGCGGCGGGACGACAGGTCTTTGCCGACGCCGTCACCGCCAACTCGGCGCGAATCCGGAGTGCGGTTTGCGCCGACGCCGCGTCGCTCGCGCGGCAGGTGGACTTGTTGCTGGTCTTCGGCGGCGACGGGACGATGCTGCGCGTCGCGCGCGAAATCGCCGGTTCGCCAACGCCCCTGCTCGGCGTCAACCTCGGCGGGTTGGGTTTCCTCACTGGCGTCCCCTCGCGGGAATTGACCCGCGCCATGAAACAGGTTTGGGCCGGGAAGTTCACTTTCGAACCGCGCGCGCTCATCGAGGCCAAGGCGTGCTGCCACGGGCAGCCCGTTCACCTCACTGCGCTCAACGACATCGTCATCAGCCGTGGGGTCGTCTCGCGGCTGATTCAACTGGATGTGGCTGTGAACGGCGAACCGTTGACGCGATATCGCTGCGATGGACTGATTGTCAGTTCGCCCACCGGCTCGACGGCATATTCGCTGGCGGCTGGTGGCGCGCTGGTTTCGCCCACGGCGGAAGTGTTTGCGCTCACGCCCATCAGCCCGCACACGCTGACAAACCGCTCGCTCATCGTGCCGCTCACCGCCACGATTTGTGTCAAGGCCATCAGCCCGAAACCTTCCACCCTCCTGAGCGCCGACGGCCAGGTCATCCGTGAATTATCCGCCGGCGACGTGGTGACGATCCGCCGCAGCCGCCGGACCGTCCGGTTGCTGCAGCTTGCGGACAGTTCGTTCTTTGAAGCGTTGCGCCAAAAACTCCACTGGCGGGGAGCGTATGTTTGAAAGGCTGAAGGCTGAAGGATGAAGGCTGAAACCCCAGGGCAGACGCAGCTAAATAAACCTCAAAATGCGCCGGAAATGGGTAGGGACATCTCGCCGAGATGTCCCCGCCTGCGCCAGCAGGCGGAACGAATGTCGCGGAAACACGATTTCTGCCACGCTTTCAGCGTGGGGACGGCTCGGCGAGCCGTCCCGACCTCAAATTTAGATGCGTCTGCCCTGGATGAAACCCTGAAAGTGACGCCGTTCGTTTCTTTGACTTCATCCTTCATCCTTCATCCTTCATCCTTTTGAGCATGGTTCGCCTGAAAGACATCGCCAAACACGCGGGCGTCTCCATCATGACGGTGTCCAGGGCCCTGCGCGGCGAGCCGGAGGTGTCGCCGGCGACCCGGGCGCGCATCAAAGCCATTGCCCAACAAATGGGTTACGTGCCCGATTCGGCGGCGCGGGGACTCCGCGCGCAAACCTCCAAAACTTTCGGCGTCGTCATTTCTTCCATCACCAATCCCCTTTTCACGCGGGTGGTGCGGGCCATCGAGGAACACGCCCACGAGTCCGGCTATGACGTGTTCCTTGCCCACACACTGAACAACCCCGAGCGAGAGGAAGTCTGCATCCGGCGACTCATATCGCGGCGGGTGGATGGCCTTTTCGTTTCTCCTGTGTATCGGATGGAAAAGGAGGCGCGCATCTATCAGGAATTGCTTGTGCACGGCACGCCGACCGTGTTGCTGGGGCATCCAGCGCCTTTTTGCGACGCGTTCCCGGCCGTCAGCCCGGACGACTTGATCGCCAGCTACAACGCCACCCAGCACTTGCTTGGGCTGGGCCACAAACGCATCGCGTTCCTGGCTGGACGGCTTGTGACGCCGTGGGCGCAGGAGCGGCTGGAAGGTTATCGCCGCGCCTTGCGCGAAGCGGGCCTGGACGTGGACGACCGGCTCGTTTTCACCGCCGGCAGCACCGTTGAAGACGGGGCCAAAGCCGGACAGCAAATGCTCAACGAGCATTGCGGCGCGACTGCCGTGCAGGCCGTCAACGACCTCGTTGCCGTGGGTTGCGGCAATGCCTTGCTGCACCACGGCCTGAAAATTCCGCAGGACATCTCGGTGGTCGGTTTCGGAAATCTTTTAGTGAGTGAGCATTTTCGCGTGCCGCTGACCACCGTGCGCCAGCCAAAATTCCGCCTCGGCGTCGCCGCCATGGAGACAATGCTTAAAGTGCTCCGGCGTGATCGCATGGAAACGCGCCGCCTGCCCGCCGAACTGCTCGTTCGCGAAAGCACCGCGCCGCCAGGGGCAAATTCCCCCGCCTGACCGCCCCCTGTCCCGCTTCAAGACACGCCTGTTGGTATCCGAAGTGCTAAACTGGCGGCATGAAGAAAATTCTCGTGGTGATTGGAATGTTCGCCGTGGTTGCGGGAGTCATTTGGGCCAGCCGCGCCTGGAACACATGGCAGGTCAACGCTCGCACTGCCAAGTTCAACGAAGATGTTGAGAACCTGTTTATCGGGCTCCAGAAGTTCAAGGAAACCGTCGGCGCGTATCCGCTCGGCAGTAACTCGGATGTCGCCAAGGCCCTCAAGGGAAACAACTCCAAGAACGTCATCATCCTCGTCGGTCGTAAAAACGAACTGAACGAGAAGGGTGAGATCGTGGACCCGTGGGGCACGCCGCTGCGAATCTATTTTTCGGATAACGGCGTCCTCATCCGCTCCGCCGGTCCGAACCGCCGCTTCGATGACAGCACCGTCATGGAAGCCGACGATTTCATCCGGTCGAATTAAGCTTTCCGCCGCCAGGCGGCGACGAACATTCCGTTGCCGCCGAGGTCCTGTGGCCAGATTGTGATGTTGGCTGCGCTCGTTTGGCCGCGGCTCTTTGCGATTCCGAGCTGCGCCACCGGCAATTCCATTGGCTCGAACTGCATCTGGGTGGCGTTGAAAGCATCCACCACTTCGGTCGTTTCCGCCCTCGTCAGTGTGCAAGCCGAGTAGATCAACTTCCCGCCCGGCTTCACACTCGCCGCTGCGTGCGCAAGCAATCGCGTCTGCACTTCGTCTAGTTCTTCCACGTCCTCCGCGATCGTCGTCCAACGCGCGTGCGGATTTCGCTGCCAGGTGCCGATGCCACTGCAAGGTGCATCCACCAGCACGCCGTCAAATTTCGTTTTCGTTGGCAGTTTTGCGCCACCGTCCCAGAGCGCTGCGCGATAGTTGAACGCCTTGGCCCGCGCCGTTCGCCGCTTAAGCTTTTGCAATCGCCAGGCCGCCCGGTCGCTGGCCCAGATCAAACCTTGGTTTTCCATCAGGTCGGACAAGTGCAGCAGTTTTCCGCCTTCACCCGCGCACGCGTCCCACCACGTTTCACCCGGCTTCGGCGCGCAGAGCCATCCCACCGCCTGCGACGCGATGTCCTGAATCTCGAACTCACCCGCGTGAAACTCCGCGCGCCGGAACAGGTCTTCTTCGCCCTTGTAGAGCACCGCGTCCGGCAGGGATTCTTTTTCGATCCTGGCCGCGCCAAGTTTTTCGACCAGCGCCCTGCCCTGCCCACGTCGCGCCCGCAGCCACAACTTCGACCCGCCTTGAATGGCGCGCGCCCACGCTGGTGAAACTTCCATCTGCTCGCGCACCCAATCCGCCACGACCCGCTCAACCAGCTTCTCATCGGAAAACGACTCCGGCCTATCCTTGAAGGCCTGCGCCAATTCCAACGCGTAATTGATCTGACCCGGCAAAGGCTTCCTTCGGTCGAGCCAGCCGAGCCAGCGGAAATAATTGAAGACCGCGCCGGAAATTTCCCTTGTTTCTTCGCGAGTCGGCACACGCCGCGACACCAAGGCCTCCCGCAACACGGAGTCCGCCGGATGGTCCCGGCCAGACTTGGAAATCACCTCCGCCGCGATGTGAAGAACCAACGAACTCAAGGTTACGCTTTCGCCACCAACTGCCGCAGCACGTACGGCAGAATCCCACCGTGCTGGTAGTAGTCAATTTCGATCGGTGTATCAATACGGCAGCGGACAATGGCAGAATGCCCATGCCAACGAGATTGCTGCGGTGAATGCGCTCGAAGCTTTGCGCCACGACGGCTTTCACGCCGAGCAATGCCGTGCCTTTCGCGGCCCAGTCACGCGAACTACCCGTTCCGTATTCCTGTCCCGCCAGCACCATGAGCGGGGTCTGGGTCTTCGCGTATTCCATGGCTGCCTGGTAAATGCTCATCTGCTCGCCACCGGATTGGTGCTTCGTCACGCCGCCCTCCACCCCGGGCACCATGAGATTTTTGATGCGCACGTTGGCGAAGGTGCCACGCGTCATCACACAGTCGTTGCCGCGACGCGATCCGTAGCTGTTGAAGTCCACCGGCAGCACGCCATGCTTGATGAGATACGCGCCTGCGGGCGAGGTCTTCTTGATCGAACCCGCTGGTGAAATGTGGTCGGTGGTGACACTGTCGCCGAAAATCGCCAGCGCCCGCGCGCCTTTGAGCTCGCGGATTTCGCCCGGCTGCATCGAGAAGTTCGCGAAGAATGGCGGCTCCTGAATGTAGGTGCTCTGGCGGTCCCACTCATAAACGTTGCCGGCACTGGAGGGAATTTCGTTCCACTTGGGGTTCTGCGCGGCAAAGTCCTTGTAGAGCTTGCGGAACACTTCTGGCTGCAGCGCGGCCTGCATGAGATCGCGGACTTCGCGCAAGCTCGGCCACACCTCGCGCAAATAGACCGGTTTGCCGTCCTTGCCGGTGCCGAGCGGTTCGGTGCTCAGGTCAACGTCCACGCGTCCCGCCAGCGCAAACGCCACCACCAGCGGCGGCGACATGAGAAAATTAGCCTTGAGGCTCTGATGCACGCGCGCCTCGAAGTTCCGGTTGCCGGACAACACCGACGCGGCCACGAGATCGAACTTGTTGATCGCGTCCTCCACCGGCGACGCGAGCGGGCCGGAGTTGCCGATGCACGTCGTGCACCCGTAGCCCACGAGGTTGAAGCCGAGTCTGTCGAGATACGGCTGCAAGCCGGCGCGATTGAGGTAATCGCTCACCACGCGCGAGCCGGGCGCGAGCGACGTTTTCACCACCGGGTTCACCCTCAAGCCGCGCTCCACCGCCTTCTTCGCGAGCAAACCCGCCGCCAGCATCACGCTGGGATTGCTCGTGTTGGTGCAACTGGTGATGGCCGCAATCAAGACGCTGCCGTGACTGATCTCAGATTCCGCTTT
>JALOTT010000164.1 GCA_025457745.1 Verrucomicrobiota bacterium | reverse complement strand
CGTCCATGAGGCTGTGTCAAACGTGATCGCTGCGATCGAGTCGAAAAGCGGGTTGAAGGTCCGCCGGCATCACGGCGGGCAACAGAACGTCCTGGTGGTCTTCGGGAAGGATGCCGAGTTGAAAGCGGGCGAAACCGCCGACGCGGTGGTCGTCATCGGCGGCAACGCGGTGGTCAGAGGCAAGGTGAGCGATGCCGTCGTGGCCGTTGGCGGAAATGTCACGATCGGCGGTGAGGTCGGCGATGCCGCCGTGGCCGTCATGGGCGGCGTCACGTTGGAAACCAATGCCATCGTGCATGGCGATGCCGTGTCCGTGGGCGGCGCCGTGAACGTGGCTGAGGGCGCTGTCTTGCAAGGCGAGAAGGTTGGGGTGGATTTCGGCGCGATCGGTCTGCCGAAGATCGAACCGTTGCGCAAATGGTTCGTGCATTGCGTGCTCAAGCTGCGCCCGCTCGCGCCGCAGGTCGGCTGGGTTTGGGCCGTGGCGGGAATCGTTTTCCTGCTGTATCTGCTGGTGGCCGTGGCGCTGCCAAGACCGGTGGCGCGTTGCGTCGGCGAACTGACGCGGCGGCCCGCCACGACATTTTTCATGGGGCTGCTCGCCAAGTTGCTCCTGCCAGTCGTGCTGCTCATCCTGGCGGCAACGGGCATCGGCCTGATCGTCGTGCCGTTCGTGCTGGGGGCGCTGTTCTTCGGCGCGATCATCGGCAAGGTCGCCTTCCTGGAGTATCTGGGCTACGGTGTGCAGAAGGCTTTTGGCGTTAAGGACGGGGCCAAGGCGATCATCGCGTTGGTCATTGGCTCGGCCATCCTCGTGTTGCTTTACATGGTGCCGGTGCTCGGCTTGATCACGTATTGGGTGACGGGCATGTGGGGGTTGGGCGCGGCGGTCACCGCGGCGTTCGACAGCATGAAACGCGAAAAGCCGGAAAAACCTGCTCCCGCTCCGACCGCGGCAATGACGCCACCCACCAACACTCCGCCGGGCAGCTTGGCCCCAATGCCAGTTGCTGCCGCGGCAGCGGCCGCTGCGTTGGATGCAGGCGCAAGCGCGCCAGCGGGCATCGCGACATCGCCGGTCACGCCGCCAAGTCCCACCGCGGCGTTGGCGGATGCGCTCGCATATCCCCGCGCGAGTTTTTGGGAGCGCATGGGCGCGGCGTTTTTGGATGTGGTGCTGGTCGGCATCCTGGGCGGCTTGGTGGGCGGATCGCCGCTCGGATTCCTCGTGGCACTCGCCTATTTCGCCGGCATGTGGGCATGGAAAGGAACAACAATCGGCGGCATCGTGCTGAACTTGAAAGTGGTGCGGCTCGACGGCAGTCCGCTGACGTTTGCGGCCACGCTGGTACGCGCATTGGCGGCGGCGTTTTCAGTGATCGTGCTGTTCCTCGGCTTTCTGTGGATAATCTGGGACCAGGAAAAACAAGGCTGGCATGACCGGATCGCCGGCACGGTGGTGGTGCGTCTGCCACGCGCCCTACCACCCGAACGGGTTCAAGCGTTCAAGGTGTGATGGCGTGAGAATCTGCGGCTTGTATTTTTCCCCGGCGTCGGGATTACTTGAAACCTGAAGCAAAACCATGCTCCCATGAAAAAAGTCGTTTCGGGCCAGCCTTCCGGGTGTATTCGTTCCTCCAACGTCGAAGCGTTCGTCACCGAAACCGGCGGACATCTTGCGCCTGTGGTGTTCGACCGCCGCCGCCGGCGTAGCCAACCCTATTCGGTGTCGCCGTGGGGCAACGAGAATTTGTCCGCCGACACGCCGCCGATCCTCAAATTTCTGCGTGGCGATTTCTTCTGCCTGCCGTCCGGCGGAAACACCGATCCATTCCGTGGCGAACGCCATCCCGTGCATGGTGAAACGGCCAACCGCAAGTGGCGGTTTGAAGGCTCGGAGCACGCGGCTGGCCGCGCCACCCTGCACCTCAGCCTGAGGACCTCCCTTCGTCGTGGACGCGTGGACAAGCGCATTACGCTACGCGACGGCCACAACGCGGTCTATTGTCAGCATGTTGTCTCCGGCATGAGCGGGCCAATGAATTTCGGCCATCATGCGATGTTGAAATTTCCCGACCAACCGGGCAGCGGCGTGCTCACCCACAGCCCGATTCAGTCCGGCATGGTTTCGCCCACGGCGGCGGAGAACCCGGCGACGTTCGGTTACTCGATTCTCAAACCTGGCGCGAAGTTCAGTCAACTACGCCGCGTACCGACGACGACCGGCGAGTGGGCCGACCTGAGCCGCTACCCCGCGCGGCGCGGCTACGAGGATATCGCTTTGCTGGCGACCAAGCCGGCCAGTCCATTTGCGTGGGTGGCGGTCACGTTTCCGGCAGAAGGTTACGTTTGGTTCGCGCTCAAAGATCCGAGCGTCTTGCGGCAGACGCTCCTGTGGCACTCCAACGGCGGACGCCATTATCCGCCGTGGAACGGACGGCATGTGAACGTGCTCGGCATTGAAGACTTGACCAGCTATTTCGCCTACGGCCTCGCAGAATCGGCGCGGCCCAACGTGCTCACCAAACTTGGCCTGCAAACCTGTCTCAATCTGTCGCCGAAGAAACCGCTGATGGTGAATTACATCATGGTCGTGGCCGTCGTGCCGCGCGGCTTCAACGACACCAAGCGCGTCGTGCCAACGCACACCCGCCAAGGCGTGAAGCTGATTTCCAGCGCCGGGAAATCCGTGACGGTGCCGCTGCGCGCGTATTTCGTGCGGACCGGCGTGATTTGAAACTGGCGGCAAGGATGCCGCCAGCACCGGCACGCTGGGAAGCGGGCCTCTACGTGGAGGCAGTCATCCTTGACTGCCGGTGACCGCAGCTTTCCAGCCGCGAGTTTCGAAGGCATGGGGTGTATGCGCGGGTATCCCGCAGCCGAATTACAACCACGGTAGCCTTGCCTTTCCCTCACCCGGCGTTACGCTCGCGCCGGTGAGCACTTCTTCACATGCGGACTCGTCCGTCTCCACTTCGCTTCGACGCGACCGCGCCGACCTTGGCTGCGCCGGAGGCGAAGGCGGGCTGGGGCCAAGTTCGACCGGGAATCATTTCCCACACCAGCCGGCCTTCGTGACCACCCATTGGTCCGTGGTGCTGTCCGCGCAGGACAAGGACTCGCCCGCTGCGTACCAGGCGCTGGAGACGCTCTGCCGCACTTACTGGTTTCCGCTCTACGCCTTCGTGCGCCGACAGAGGCGCAGTGCATACGACGCGCAAGACCTGACGCAGGAATTTTTCGCGCGCTTGCTCGAAAAGGAATACCTCAAGTCAGCGAACCAGGAGAAGGGTCGGTTTCGCACATTCCTGCTGGTGGCGTTGAAGCGCTTTCTGGCCAACGAATGGGATCGCCAACACGCGCAGAAACGTGGCGGGTTCACGCCCGTCGTTTCCATTGACCAGGAACTCGCGGAGTCGCGCTTCGCCGCAGAGCCGGCTCACCAACTGCAACCCGATGTGCTCTTTGACCGGCAGTGGGCCACGACGTTGTTGGACCGCACGATGTCGCATCTGCGCGACGAATATATGGCCACGGGCCGCGCCAGGTTGTTTGAACTATTGCGCGGCTGCCTCGCGCGGGATGAATCCGCTTTGTCCTACGCGGAAATTGCCCGCCAACTGAACCTCACCGAGGCCGCCGTCAAGATGGCCGTGCACCGGCTGCGGGCACGGTATCGCGAAATCCTGCGCGGGCAAATTGCCGATACTGTTTCGTCACCGGAGGAAATCGAAGAGGAAATCCGCCATTTGTTTTCGACCTTTGGGTAGTGAAATCGAGGGAACTGAAGAGCGGCTGTGGTAGGGCGCGTCACTCCGTGCGCGCCGGTTTCGGCCAGCCAGACGGCGGCGCGCACGGAGTGAGACCGTCTCAAAACCACCGGGCAACGATGTCTTCTCCCTCTCCTCCATCTGTTGGAGGAGAGGGTTGGGGAGAGGTGCGTTCTTGTTCGGAATTCCCCTCTCCTCGGTCCTCTCCCCATTCGTTCCTCATGGGGAGAGGAAGAAACCACCGAGTTTTGAGACGGTCTCGGAGTGACGCGCCCTGCCTGCTGACCAAGAAAGCCGCGTTACCTTTTGCCAGATTAGCTTAAGAACACGGTGGAATGAGATATGAGCGAGCTTGAAACAAGTCCTTCGGGTCGGAAATGCCCGCAATGCGGCGCAGAACTTCCGGGCAACGTGCCACCGGAACTCTGCCCGAAGTGCCTGCTCAAGACTGGCATGGGAACGCAGCCCGCCACGGGACCAAATGGGACGGTCACCTTGACGCCGCGGGAAGCGAAGTCGCGCGGGCTCCCGCAACCCGGCGAGCAGTTCGGGCATTACCGGATCGGCCGGCTGTTGGGCCAGGGCGGGATGGGCGCGGCGTTCGAGGCCGATGATTTGGACACCGGGCGTTGTGTCGCGCTCAAGGTTTTGAGTCACACGCTGGATTCACCCGACGCGCGCGAGCGCTTCTTCCGCGAGGGCCGGCTGGCGGCTTCCATCAACCATCCGAACAGCGTCTATGTTTTCGGCACGGAAGAAATCGGCGGCACACCGGTCATTGCGATGGAGTTGGTGAGCGGGGGCACTTTGCAGGATCGCGTGCGCGCGCAAGGGCCATTGCCGGTTGGCGAAGCCGTGGATGCCATGCTGCAAATCATCGCGGGTTTGGAGGCGGCCCAGCGGATCGGCATCCTGCATCGGGACGTCAAACCGTCGAACTGTTTCCGCGATGCCGAAGGCACGGTGAAGATCGGCGACTTCGGCCTTTCGATTTCCACCGCGATCCGCCTCGAGCCGGCGCTGACCTCGGCCGGCGAGTTTCTGGGCACCCCGGCGTTCTGCTCGCCCGAACAACTGCGCGGCGATGAACTCAACGCCCGGTCGGACATGTATTCGGTGGGCGCCACGCTTTTCTATCTCCTGACCGGCCGCACACCCTTTGAAGCCAAAAACACGGTGCAACTGCTGGCCACGGTGCTGGAACAACCCGCGCCTTCGCCGAGAAAATTCCGCGCCGAAATTCCGCCAAGTCTGGCCAGAGTCATCCTCCGCTGCCTTGAAAAACAATCCAGCGAACGGTTCAAAAGCTACGCCAGCCTGACCCGGGCGCTTGCGCCCTACAGTTCCGCCGCGCCCACGCCGGCGACGCTGGGTCTGCGTTTCCTGGCGGGCACGCTGGATTTTTTCGCGCCCAACCTTGTCACGTTGCCCTTCATGTTGCTGGCTTTCGAAAATGTGATGAACTTTTTGGATGCCACCGGCCAACCTTCGCTGAAGCTGTTCGGTTTGATGCTCGCTGGGTTTGCCGTCGTCATCCTCTATTATGCCGTGATGGAAGGTTTTTGGGGCTTCACCGTGGGCAAAGCCATCTGCCGCCTGCGGGTCGTCCGGCTGGACAAGAATCCGCCCGGTTTCCCGCGCGCTTTGCTGCGTGCCGTGGTTTACATCGGCCTGCCGGTGCTGCCCTTCTGGGTCGTTTACGGGCTCATTTACGGTGGCAATCCCAAAGTTTACGCCAGCGGTTCAAATGTGACTCAATTCTTGATGGGGTTTTCATATTACGTGCTGCTGGCGCTCCTGTTCTGTACGGCGCGGCGGCGGAACGGTTTCGCCGCCGTGCAGGACCTCCTTACCAAGACGCGGGTGATTTCCCGGGCGGCAATCCAAGCGCGGCCTTTACTCGCATCCATTGAAATGCCGCCACCTGCCGTGGAAAGCAGAGCCACGGTTGGACCGTATCACGTCCTGGAAACGCTGGAGCAATCCGCGAGCGGCGAGTGGCTGCTGGGCTATGACTTGCGATTGTTGCGCAAAGTGTGGATCCGCAAAGTGACACCAGCGACACCGCCGGTGCCGGCGCGGTTGCGGAACACCGGTCGCGTGGGCCGGCTGCGCTGGCTCACGGGACGGCGCTCGCCGGAGGAAAACTGGGATGCGTTCGAAGCCGTGACCGGCAAACCGCTCGTAGGTCTGATTCAAACCCCTCAACCGTGGAGTGAGGTGCGATTCTGGCTTTACGATCTGGCCGCGGAAATCAGCGCGGCGGAAAAGGACGGCACACTGCCGCCGGTGCTGGCGCTGGACCGTGTTTGGATCACTGGCGATGGCCGGGCCAAGCTGCTGGATTTTCCCGCGCCGAGAGTTGAGAGCCGCCTGCCCCTCACCCCATCCCTCTCCCCATCCGATGGGGAGAGGGTGTCCGTCAAGACGGGTGAGGGGCACGTTCAACACTTCCTCGGCCAAGTGGCGGCGGCGGCGTTAGCGGGCCGGGCAGAGGCCAACGCGCAAGTTGCGGTTGAGGTGGCCATTCCGCTGCCGCTGCACGCCCGCACTTTCTTGAAAAAACTGCCGCAACTTTTGGACACCGTCGCGGTCCTCAGTGCGCTCAAGCCGTTGTTGACGCGCGTGGCGGTGGTTTCGCGATTGCGCCGTGCAGCGATGGTGGCAGGCTGCCTCGCCTTTCCCGCGCTCGCATGTTGCAGCGTCATCCTTGGCATAAACATTATGGACCAATGGAGCCGGAGCAATCCAGGCCTGATGAAACTTCAAACCCTCTTGCAGCAACGGACGGCGATGCACATTTTTGGCAGGAAGAGCGACGGGCCAACGGACCGGCAGTTCGCCATCTACATCGCCGGCCATTATGGGGCGATCGTCACCAATAACGCCGCCTGGTCAAGCGCGTTCACCCTGGCAATGATCAACGGCGAGTCCCGCCAGTTCGCCGAAAAGAGTGTGGCGGAACATCCCGCCCCGACGGAAAAGGAAATCGCCGAGGCCGACCACGCTCTGAAACCATATCTCCCCAAGCGCGACATGTTCGGCGAAATAAGAAAACCGTGGTTCCCTTTGGTGGGGCTGCTCGGGGCGCTGGCAATTTATGTCGGCATTCCGGCGCTGATCGCGGCGCTGCTGTTCCGGGGCGGTTTGGTTCTACTCATCGCCGGGGTGACGTACGTGAGAAAGGACGGCGCGCGCGCCTCCCGGCTGCGGCTGCTCTGGCGTGCGATGGTGGTGTGGGGTCCGGTGTTCCCGATACTCTTTGTAATGACTTACGAGCTCTCCAACAAGCATTGGGTCTGGCAACCGTGGCTGCTGGCCATGGCCTTGCTCGGCCTGCTGGCCGTGCTGTCGGTCGCCTTGCCGAAGCGCGGCCTGCAAGACCGTCTCGCCGGCACCTGGCCGGTGCCGCGTTGAAACA
This sequence comes from Verrucomicrobiota bacterium, assembly GCA_025457745.1. Taxonomy (GTDB): domain Bacteria; phylum Verrucomicrobiota; class Verrucomicrobiia; order Limisphaerales; family JADLHS01; genus JALOTT01. The sequence continues at coordinate 762 of JALOTT010000164.1, read as the reverse complement.
ACTGCCGGGTCAGGGATTACGTCGTTTGTTCGCCCAAGGATCCGGTGGCTTTCGCTTCGCTCCTCTGAGGACGCCTCTGAGGACGCCTGCTTGCCTTTCCCACGCCCGGCGCTACGCTCGCGCTGGTGAGTAATTCTTCACAAGCTGACTCGTCCGTCTCCGCTTCGCTTCGACATGACCGCGCCGAAGCCGGAGGCGAAGGCGGGCCGGGAACGACTCCGCCTGGAGAGGAATCGCCACGCCTGTCGGCCTTCGTCACGACGCATTGGTCGGTGGTGGTTCGCGCGGGTGGCAGCGACACCACCCACGCCCGGGACGCGCTGGGCAAGCTGTGTCAAACCTACTGGCTGCCGCTCTACGCCTACGTGCGGCGCGTGGGCCATTCGCCCGAGGACGCGCAGGACCTCACGCAGGAGTTCTTCGCGCGGTTGCTCGAACGGAACACCTTCGCCCTAGCCGACCCGGAGCGCGGACGGTTTCGGTCCTTCCTGCTCGCGGCGCTGAAAAACTTTCTCGCCCACGAATGGGAAAAGGCCCGCGCCCAGAAACGCGGCGGCGGGGCGCAGATGATTTCGCTGCAACTGGACACGGCCGAAACGCGTTGCGCCCGGTTGGCGGCGCCGGGCGACACGCCGGATCGAGCCTTCGACCGGCAATGGGCGCTGGCGCTGCTGGACGCGGTGCTGGGCCGGTTGCGGCAGGAATACACCGACGCCGGACGCGAGCATTTGTTCGTCGGCCTCAAGGATACGCTCAGTGGCG
>JALOTT010000163.1 GCA_025457745.1 Verrucomicrobiota bacterium | reverse complement strand
AGGTTTTCATGCGGCGAATTTTATCAGCACCTTTTTTCCAAGACGACGGATTTCGTCATCCTTTTGTCATTTTTTTCCCTGAGTTACCGGAGATGCCCTGTATGCTTATGATTATGCGTTGCTCAAGATTCGTCATCGCGTTCCTCTTGGCCTTGTGCGCCGTTGCCTTCAACGGTTTCGCCGCCAGCAAACCCAACATCCTTATCATCCTCGCCGACGACATGGGTTTCTCCGACCTCGGTTGCTATGGCGGCGAAATCGCCACGCCGAACCTCGATGCGCTGGCGAAGGGCGGGCTGCGGTTCACGCAGTTTTACAACACCACACGTTGCTGGCCGTCGCGGGGTTGCATCATGACCGGCTATTACGCCCAGCAAATCCGCCGCGATACGTTGCCGGACATTCCCAGCGGCGGGCGCGGTGTGCGGCCCCGCTGGTCGCCGCTGATGACGGAGTTTCTCCGGCCGCTTGGCTATCGCTGTTATCACTCGGGCAAGTGGCACATTGACGGCAAGCCGCTCAAGAACGGGTTCGATCACAGTTACGAGACCAGCGGCCAGGACAATAATTTCAGCTCTGGCGAGGATACCGAGGATGCGAAGCCCGTTGCCCAATCGCCGGATTACTACTCCACAACAGCGTTTGCTTCTCACGCCATCAAGTGCCTCAAGGATCACGCAAAGAAATTTCCCGACCGGCCCTTCTTTCAGTATCTTTGCTTCATCGCGCCGCACTTTCCCTTGCAAGCGCCGGCGGCGGACATCGCCAGATATGACGGTAAATATCTCAGGGGTTGGAACGCCATCGCACAAGAGCGTTTCGAGCGGATGACGAAGATGGGGCTGGTTCATCATGCGTTGCCGCAAATGGAGCGCGAGGTCGGCCCACCATACCCTTTCCCCGACGCCCTGCTGAAACTTGGCCCGGACGAAGTGAACCGCCCACTGCCCTGGGACGAACTCACGGAGGCGCAGCACAAGTTTCAGGCGGCAAAGATGGCCATCCACGCGGCGATGATTGACCGGATTGACGAGGAGATCGGACGGGTCGTTGCGCAACTCAAGGCGATGGGCGCTTACGACAATACCCTCATCCTGTTTGCCTCCGACAACGGCGCGAGCGCCGAGATCATGGTGCGCGGCGACGGGCACGATCCCAACGCACCGCCGGGATCGGCGAAATCCTACCTCTGCCTTGGCCCGGGTTGGTCCAGTGCGGCCAACACGCCCTTGCGACGGCACAAGACCTGGGTTCACGAAGGCGGCATCTCGACTCCGCTAATCGTGCATTGGCCGGCGGGCATCACCGCGCGTGGCGAGTTGCGGCACAATCCCGCTCACTTCATTGACGTCGTTCCCACCGTGCTCGAAGTCACCGGTGCGAAAAAGCCCAAGACAATTAGTGGCTTTCCCGTTCCCGCGGCGCCCGGGAAAAGTCTCGTGAGAGTTTTCAAAAAGGACGGCACCCTATCGCATGATTATTTCTGGTGGCTGCACGAAGACAACCGTGCCATCCGCGTCGGCGATTGGAAGCTCGTTGCGCTGGCGAACGGCCAATGGGAACTTTACAACCTCGCCACCGACCGGGGCGAATCGCACAACCTCGCGGAGGAGTATCCTGACAAGGTGCGCGAGCTTTCGGCACTCTGGGAAAAACAGACCGAGGACACACGTCAACTCGCGCTCACCGATCTTTTGCCCGTCGCACCTGTCGGGAAGAAGGCGAAAGTGAAAACGGACTAAATCAGAGCATTGGCCGGGTTTTTAGTTCGAGTTGGGATTGCCACCCAACCGCCTCTGCCGCACGGTCTAGCGGCCACGCCGCGCCGTGTGAATAGTCCCACCCCGCGGCCAGTCTGATAGGGTGACAGTCAACAAAAAATCGCGTAAGCTAAATCACCAAACTTATGAAACCCCGGTTTTTCAAAAAAGTCAGTTTTGGGTTGGCGCTTTCGGCCATGCCCTTCGTTGGCGCGTGCAACCAGCAGACCTCCAACCCGCCCCAGTCAATCATCACTACCGCCCAAGCAGAACCGTCGGTCGCTGCGACCAGCAATGCCGTCACATCCACGGGCGACCTCGCCGGCCCGACCGCGCCGGAAACAACTCCGCCACCGCCGGAAAGCGGGCCCGTGCCCGCGCCTGCGCCCAACTCCGGGAAAACGCTCCCGCCCAACATCAAGCCGTCCAGCCCGCTTGGTGAGGTCGTCAAACTCGCGCAGTCCGGCGTAGATGAATCTGTGATGCTCAGCTACGTCAAAAACTCGGCAAGCATGTTCAATCTCGCCTCGGACGAAATCATTTACCTGAACGACATCGGCACGCCCAACAGCGTCGTTACCGCGATGATTCAACGCGACCAGGCGCTGAAACAATCCTGGACTGACGCCGCGCAAGCACAGAACGCGACGGCTCAGGCGAACCCGCAGGCCGCGCAAGGCGCCGCGCCGACCTACGCGAACCCGCCGCAACCAGAACCGCAGCCGGCCCAGACCGTTGAGGCCACCGCGCCACCCGCGCCACAGGCCGCCAACGTCACTTACAATTATTTTTACGATACGCTCTCGCCGTACGGTTCGTGGATTGAAATTGACGGCTATGGCCGTTGCTGGCAGCCGACCGTCGTGGTCGTCAATCGCGGTTGGCAACCCTATGGCGACCGGGGCCGCTGGCTTTACACGGATGCGGGCTGGTATTGGAATTCAGATTACTCGTGGGGCGCGACCACGTTTCACTATGGTCGCTGGTTCAATCACGCCCGTTGGGGCTGGTGCTGGTGGCCGGATACGGTTTGGGGACCGTCGTGGGTGAGTTGGCGTTACAGCAACGACTACTGCGGTTGGGCCCCGCTGCCGCCGGCGGCCTACTATCGGCCCGGTTTTGGATTCTCCTACCATAACCGTTCGGTCGGCTTCAGCTTCGACTTCGGACTGGGCGCCAGTTGCTACAACTTCGTGCCTTGGGGCCATTTCTCTGGCAGCCGCCCGTGGCACCACCGCGCTTCGGGAACGCACGTGACGCAGATTTACAACAACACAACCGTCATTAACAACATCGTCACTGGCGATAACAACACTATCATCAACCGTGGCGTTCCCATTGACCACGCTCGTCGCCACGCTGGAACGGAAATCCGCCAGGTGGCCATCCGCGAAACGAGAAACGCCGACCACGGCACACGCGGCGAGCGGCTTGAACGCGACGGACGCACGCTCGTCGTGCATCGGCCGAATATTCCGCAGTCCGCCGGCGACACCACCGCGTCGCCGCGGCACCTGCGCGACTCGCAAACCGGTCGCACGCCCACCGCCGGGGCTGGCGCGGCGGCGCAAGTTGAGACTCCGCGCAGCCGTGGTTCCGACCGTATCGCGCGAACGCAGCCTGGCACGCCGCCGACCGTGTCATCGCCGAGACTGGCGGAAGGCCGCACCGCGACTCAATCCCCACCCGTCGTCAGTGACAACACCCGAGCCACGCCACCGCAGGTCAATCCTTCGTCCGGTGCCGACCGTGGCACGCCGCGCAGTCGAGACGAGCGCCCGGACAATTCGAATCGTGACCGGAATCGGGGCAACAACCGTTCGTCAACCACTCAGCCGCTCATGGTTCAGGGTGGCCAGCAAGTAACTCCGACGGCACCGCAGAGCACCACGACCGTGAACACGCCGGTCGCGCAAAAGCCGCCGTCCAGTTCGCTCGTCGTGGTCGGGCGCCGAGATTCCAACCCCGGTCAAAACCAAACCACCGGCAACGAGCGCCGCTCAACTTCGGCGCGGACGGAAACCCCGGCGCGAAGCAGCCACACTTGGTCGGCGAACCAACCTGCTCCGGCGAGTCAACCCTCAGTTGCCGTGCCGCAGGTGCAGACGCCCCGCGCCTCGGCGACAACGCCGCCAGGCTCGCTTCCCTACAATCGCCCCACGCCGCAAGCGCCCCGTTACGAGCGGCAGGAAGCGCCGCGCCAGGTCGCGCCGCCCTCGCGGACCTACTCGGCACCAGCCCCCGCCACGCCGTCGCCGCGACCGCAATCTGTTGCGCCGACTTACAGCGCACCGCGCCCGACGCCTGCGCCATCCCAGTCGGCGCCAATCTACAGCGCGCCGCGTTCAGCGCCCGCACCTGCGCCGTCCTACACGCCAGCGCCATTGCGTGCGCCCGCCGCCGCACCGGTGCAAGAACGCTCGCAATCAGAACGGAATGGCTCATCGCGGAGAAACCGGGATTGAGCGCACGTTGGAGTTCACGCTTCGCAGTGTTTCTGCGGGGACAGCCTGAAGGCTGGACTCCAACACAACACGCCCGCGTTTTTCGCGCGGGCGTTTTTGCTTTTGAAACCTTCGCTTGCCTGACAAACTCCCGCTCGTGGGCATCACGCTGCAGCAGTTCAAGCAAATGAAGGAGCGCGTCGGTGGCGCGTCGCCGCGGGCGGTCGCGCCGGTGTTCGAGCCGGCCGTTCGCAGCGCGAACGCACGCCCGGTGATTCTCGGCATTGACCCATCGCTGCGCGGCACGGGCTTTGGCGTGATCCGGCTGGCCAGGCCACATCCGCTGGCGCTGGCGCACGGAACGATTTCCTGCCCGGCCACGTGGCCCCATTCGCGTTGCCTCCTGAAAATCGCGCAAACCCTGCGCGACGTTTTGCGCGAGCACCAGCCCACCGTGTGCGTCGTCGAAGGACTTTTCTTCGCGCAGAATTTACAAACCGCCATCATCATGGGCGAAGCGCGCGGCGCGGCGATGATGGTCGTGGCGGAGGCCGGCCTGGACATTTACGAAATCGCGACGCGCAAGGTAAAGCAGGCCATCGTCGGCTACGGCGCGGCGCAAAAGCTCGCGGTGGCGAAGATGGTGCAGCGGTTGTTGGTTCTGCCCAAAATGCCCGAGCCGGACGCAGCGGACGCGCTGGCCTTGGCGCTCGCCCACGCGCAGGGGAACAGTTGTTACAGCCTGACGGCGCCAAAACGAATATGAATTCTTCATTCTTCATTCTTCATTCTTCATTCGCATGATCACCTTTCTCCACGGCAAACTCGTCGAGGCGCTGCCCACGCAAGTCGTCGTTGAGGTCAATGGCGTCGGTTACGAAGTGCTCATCCCGCTGTCGTCGTTCGACAAGCTGCCCCAGCCCGGCCACGACGTGAAGCTGCTCACCCAACTCATCGTCCGCGAGGATGCCCACGTGCTTTACGGTTTCGCGAGTGCGGCGGAGCGCGACCTGTTTCGGCTGCTCATCAACAACGTCAGCGGCATCGGCCCGAAGACGGCGCTTAATATCTTGAGCGGCATGAACGCGGTGGCGTTCCGCGGCGCGGTGGCCACGGGCGATGTGAAATCGCTTTCGCAAATCTCCGGGGTCGGGAAGAAAACCGCCGAGCGCATCGTCGTTGAGTTGCGCGACAAGGTTGGCGCCGCCGGCGCGTGGGAGGCGTCGAGCGCCCAGCGTGCGCTTTCCCCCGCCGACCAGAAAATCAACGACGCGGTGCTCGCCCTCATGGCGCTGGGCTTCAAACAGATTGACGCGCACGACACCGTCCGCGCCGCGCAGGCCGCGCTCGGCGCGCAGGCCACGATTGAAGAACTTGTGCGAGCGTCTTTGAAAAAGGGAGCGTAGCAATCGTGGCGACCGAACCAATCAGCGCGCCAGTCAAAACGCCAAAAAAGCGCAAGAGCGCCGTGGTCGTGCCGCACGCGCCGACCTGGTATCAGCGATTGGGAGCGTGGCTGGTGTTCCTCCTGGTGCGCGGGATTGCGCTGACGTTGCGTTACAAGTGGGACGACCGCTCCGGTTTTTTCGACCAGCCGCCCGCCGGCCAGGCGATTTACGCCGTCTGGCATAACCGGCTCGCGCTTTGCCTGGTGGAATATTACGGCTACCCGCGCAAACGCAACAACACCGTGGGCATGGCGGCGCTCGTGAGCGCGAGCAAGGACGGCGCTCTGCTCGCGGCGATCCTCAAAGCGTTCGGCGTGCAGCCGGTGCGCGGGTCGTCGTCGCGGCGGGGCGCGCAAGCTTTGATCGAACTCACGGGCTGGGCGGAGCGCGGCTACGACCTCGCCATCACACCTGACGGTCCGCGCGGCCCGTGTTACGTCGTGCAGGAAGGGGCCATCGCCCTTGCGCAGTTGACGGGGTTGCCGATCATTCCCGCGTCGTATTCCCTGAGCTGGAAGCTGCGCGCGAAAAGCTGGGATCGTTTCATCGTGCCGCTGCCCTTTGCGCGCTGTGAAGTGGTTCTCGGCCGGCCAATTCGAGTGCCGCGTGAAATCACCGACGCCGAGCGCGAGACTTTGCGAAAACAGTTTGAACAGGAATTGTGTTCCATCACGCACGACTAACACAGCCCCGACAGATGACGGTTTCCAACGTCATGTTGTATTCCTCATTCTTCATTTTTCATTCTTCATTCCGCCAATGATCGCCCGAGTCTGCCTGGAAATCGCGCTCCGCAAGGAGTTTGATTATTTCATTCCGCCAGAACTCGCGGCGCAGGTGGACGTGGGCAGCCGCGTCCAGGTGCCGTTCGGCCCGCGAAAGATTTTTGGCTGCGTGACGGCATTGGCCGAGGAATCGGCACACACGAATCTCAAGCCCGTCCTCAAAGTCATTGGCGCGCAAACGCTGGTCACGCCCAGGGTGCTCAACCTCGCGCGGTGGATTGCCAGCTACTATTGCTGCGCGCCGGAAGTTGCGCTCAAGAGCGTGCTGCCCGAAGTCGTGCGCCGCGAGAAGTCTGGCTGGCGCGAGCGGTTGTTTGTCCGCGCGCTGCCGGCCACGGGCGAATTCCCGAAGCTGCCCAAACGCCAGCAGGAAGTTTGGAACATCATCGAGGAGCGGCGCGAATTGCCGCTGACCGAACTCCTCGAACTTGTGGAGACAACCGCAGCCACGGCGCGCAAGCTGGAGGATCGCGGGTTGATCGAAATCACCCCGCAAATTTCCGAGCGCGACCCCTACGCGCGCGAACACATTTTGCCCAGCCAGCCGCTGGTGCTGAATCCGGCGCAGGCACAGGCGCTCGCCGCCATCAAAAATGCGATGAACTCCGACCGACCGGGCGAGGATGGAGGATTGAAGATGGAGGATAGAAAAACCAAGCCATCTTCCATCCTCCATCCTCCATCCTCGACTTTCCTCCTTCACGGCGTCACCGGCAGCGGCAAGACCGAGGTCTATTTGCAGGCCATTGCGCACGCGCTCGAACAGGGCAGGGGCGCCATCGTGCTCGTGCCGGAAATTTCGCTCACGCCGCAAACCGTCGAGCGTTTCAAAGCGCGGTTCAGCTCCGGCAAATTACAAACGCTCGTGGCCGTGTTGCACAGTCATCTATCCGCCGGGGAGCGGCACGATGAATGGCACAAGATTCGCCAGGGCCGCGCCCGGATTGTCATCGGTGCGCGCTCGGCGATTTTCGCGCCGGTTGAACCGCTCGGCCTCATCGTCGTGGACGAGGAGCATGAGCACACTTACAAACAGGAGGAAGCGCCGCGCTACCACGCGCGCGACGTGGCCATCGTGCGCGGTCAGATGGAGGGCGCGGTCGTGGTGCTCGGCTCGGCCACGCCGTCGCTGGAGAGCTACCACAATTGCAAGAAGGGCAAATACACACTGCTGGAATTGCCCGAGCGCGTGGACAACCAAAAAATGCCGCGCGTCCGCGTGGTGGACATGCGCCAGGCCGCGCGTGGCGGGAAGGGCATCCCCATTTTTTCCCAGCAACTCAAGGAAGCCATCACGCAACGGCTCGAACGCGGCGAGCAGACAATTCTGTTTTTGAACCGGCGCGGCTATTCCACCTCGTTGCTATGTCCGCTGTGCGGCTATGTGGCAAAGTGTCCGAATTGCAGTTTGTCGCTCACGTATCATCGGTCGGCGCAAAAGCTTTCCTGCCACCTCTGCGGCCACATCGCGCCGGTGCCGGCCGTGTGCCCGGAACCAAAGTGCAAGAACCCCGCGATCCGCTACGCCGGCACGGGCAC
>JALOTT010000162.1 GCA_025457745.1 Verrucomicrobiota bacterium | reverse complement strand
GGAAACTGGTGGCGCTCGATCCCGCGCTGCTCGTCACCCCGCCCGCCGGACTGGAGGTCGGCTACGTTCCCATCGTCACTGGACAGGAAGCGGCGAAATGAAACCGCGAACCCATTTGCCGTCACTGGATCACCTCCAACTTATGAAACAACAATCTGAGACCACTGCAAAAGCCTCCCGCCTGCGGAGCGCCGCCTTGCTCGGTTTGATTCTCCTGCCCGCTTCGTTGACCGTGGCGCAACCGGCCATCATGCAATGGGATTTTGAAACCATCACGAACCGGACCTGCATCGAACCTGTCACCGGGGTCGCCGACACGATCGAGGGCAATTTCGAGGCCGCGCCCGGCGTGGTCGGGAAAGGATTGCGGCTGGATGGATTCACCACGCGGATCGTTCGCGCTGATGCCAAAGTAAAAAATCCGGGCGCCGAGTTCACCGTGGAGGCATGGGTTTCGCTGGGCGAATATCCGTGGAACTGGTGTCCGGTCATCACCACCGAATCCACTGAAGTGAAAGGCTATCGCCTGACGGTCGGGCCGGCCGGGCAAGTGGCGATGGAAGCCGCCGTCGCAGAGCGGTGGATCACTTGTGCCAGCGCGCCAGAGACGTTGCCGCTGAGAAAGTGGATGCACCTCGTTGGAGTTTGCCGCGGCGGAAAGGACATGAGTCTGTTTGTGAACGGAGAACTGGCAGCGTCTCTGCCCCTTAAAGGTTTCGTGACCCACCCGACAAAAACACCGGCCACCGTCGGCATGGTCGCCGCTCCCGCCAACCCTTCCGACATCATCCGCACCTGGGGAACTGTGCCGGCCTACTTCGGGCTGGATGGAATCATTGATGAGATCAAGGTCGGCGACGGCGCAAGGACCGCCGCGCAAATCAAGGCGCAGTTTTCCGAAGTCAAAGTGGGTGTGCCCGAAATCCCCATCCGCCGTCTGCCGGTGGTTGAAAAGAACCCTGGCCGTTTCGGGGCTTTCTACACGAAACTGAAATACTACCCGGGCTGGGATAATCTCTGGCCGGTGGACAACGATCCGGATGTGGTCGTCTGTTTCGACAAGTCTCCGGTCAAACTGATTTTCTGGCGCGGCGCCCGCTATGGTCCGGCGTGGGTCTCCGAAAATGAAAACTGGATGGCCGATCAGAGCGTGGAAACCTGGAATCACGGTCCGGCCGACACCGAAGGCTGCTATGAACACATGCAGGACCGGCATTGCCGTTTTTCCCATGTCAGGATTATCGAGAGCACGCCCGCGCGGGCCGTCGTGCATTGGCGCTACGCGCTCGTCAGTTCCCATGACAACGTCTGGCGGCCGGACAAGAAGACGGGTTGGGAAGCCTGGGCAGATGAGTATTACTATGTCTATCCGGACAGCTCCAGTATCCGGAAAGCAGCCTGGAACAGCGGCGCGTTAGGCCCGGTGTTTCAGTTGCAGGAATCGCTGCCCTTCACGCAGCCCGGCCAGAGCAAGACGGATTTGCTCGAGCCGGATTATGTGACGATTGCCGACTATGATTTCAATCAGAAGTCCGTTCCACAGGAGCTGCGGAAACATCCCGCCGACTGGCCGCACAACTACACCGTGCAGCAATTCAACTTCAAATCCGAACATAAACCGTTCATCTGCTTCGAGCCGGGCAACGAGATGCTGCTCCGGTATGTCGCTGTCGGTTACAATCACTTTCCGGTCGGGCAAGCCCGGTGTGACGGGCGCTGGCTCAAGACGCTCGATCGTCCGGGGCACGTCTCCAGTTCACCGATCTCCGAGCCAGTCATCCATGACGATGGGAAACGCAGTCATTGGAATGGCCTCTATGGCATGAATCGCATGGGGATGGAGGAGCTGATAACCTTTGGCCGTTCCTGGGCCTATCCCGCCGAGCTGACCTTGAACGGGTCGGGATTCGCCTCGCACGGCTACGACAAAAGCCAGCGCTGCTACCAAATTGAAAAGACCCAAGCTGCGGGCGGCGCGGTGGAAATCAGTCTTCAAGGCTGTAAGAAATCTCCCGTCATCAATCCCGCGATCCGCGTCAAAAACTGGAACGCAGACACCGCCAAAGTCCTGGTGAATGGCAAGCCGGGTGATGATGTCCGGCAGGGCCTGAATCATGGGATCGAGGGCACTGACCTCGTTCTGTTTTTGTTCCTCAACGAAGCCGCACCGGTGAAGATAACTATTGATCATTGGTGACATTGAAGGCCGGGGTCTGTCGCAATTTCTAAATTTTTTGGATAGCCGGTTCGCTGGGGAGTGCTAGAGTCACCGCAAGATGAACCCAGTTTGTTTCGGCACCGCCTGTCGGCTTGACTCTCTTCTCCGGGGAAGCGGGGAAAACCTGTCGCAACCGCGGCTCGCCTTGGTGCTTTTGGAATGTTCAGCGATTTGAGTGGCCTAAAATAGCAGATGAAACAGCAAACATGGAAACAACCCACCATGATGAATATTTGTAAAACAATCGCCTCATTCTGCCTGCTGGCAGCGCTGGGGATGTCGGTCAGTTGCCTTTCGGCGGCGGAGAAGTTCGATCAAGATCCGAAACATCAATTGACGAAGCCGGACAGGAACCCGGCGGACCCCAAGAAGCCGGTCAAGGTGTTCATTCTGATGGGGCAATCCAATATGGTGGGCGTGGGCGACATCAATCCGGAGACCAAGCCGGGAACGCTCACGACCCTCACCAAGACGGAGAAAAAGTATCCGTTTCTGTTGGGCGATGACGACAAATGGACGGTGCGCAAGGACGTCTATTACTACGACGCCCGGGTGAAAAAAGGCAGCCCGTTGAGCGCGACTTCGAATAACGGCAACTCCATCGGGCCGGAACTCGGCTTCGGCTACGTCATGGGCCAGATGCTCGACGAGCCGGTGCTCATTTTGAAAAGCTGCATCGGCAACCGCAGCCTTGGTTGGGACCTGCTGCCGCCGGGCAGCGGGCGCTATGAAGCGGAAGTTACGGAGCGGGGCGGCCCAAAAGTCACCAAAACTTTCGCAGGCTACAAAGACACGCCCGACTCGTGGATCGAGGGCCAGCCGAAGAAGGAGGTTGGTTGGTATGCGGGCAAGCAATACGACGACGATATGGCCAACGCCAAAGCCGCGCTCGCCGACCTCGCGAAGATTTACCCCGACTACAAAGGGCAGGGCTACGAAATTGCGGGCTTCGTCTGGTGGCAGGGGCACAAGGATCAAAATGCCGTCCACGCCGCGCGCTACGAGCAAAACCTCGCGCGGCTCATCCCCGCGCTCCGTAAAGACTACGCCGCGCCGAACGCGAAGTTCGTCCTCGCCACCGGCTGCGGAAATCCTGGGCGCACGAGCTTCGGACTGCAAATCGCCGAGGCGCAACTCGCCATCGCCGACGCAAAAAAGCACCCCGAATTCGCCGGCAACGTGAAGGCGGTGGATTCGCGCGACCTTTGGCGCGAGGTGAACGTGTCGCCCAAGAACCAGGGTCACCACTACAACCGCAATGCCGAGACCTACATGGAAGTGGGTCTCCGCCTTGGCTGGGCGATGACGGAACTTTTGAAGCAATAGGCATGAATGCTACGAGACGGATTCTCCGCCGCCGCGCCGCCGGCCGCGCCGCTGCACGCCGCCGAACGCAAACCCAACTTCCTCTTCATCTACACCGACGACCAGCGCTGGGACGCGATGGGCGTCGTCCAGCGCGAGCAGGGCGAGCGGGCGCGTTTCCCGTGGTTCAAGGCGCCCAACATGGACCGCCTCGCCGCGGATCTCTGCGAGTTGAAGAATCTCGCTGCCGATCCCGCCGCGACGGCAAAACTAAGCGCCGAGTTCGACGCCCAAGTGAAAGCAGTGAACTATGCCGTGCCGGCGAACGCAGACAAACTTGGCCCGCCCACGCCCAAGGCCAATAAATAGTAAACGTTCCACCAACCTCCAAAAATAACCTGCAGAGTTGATATGAAATTAATCCGCCAGTTCCGCATTTCAGTGACGGTTTCCTTTGTTTGTCTTGTCGGCATGGGCGGCCATTTGTTTGGCCAAACGCCGACCGATAAAACGGAATCCGGCGATGCCCGCATTGAAGCTGTCTTCCTGGCCCAAACCCACGTGATGAAACCCGACCAGCCTTACTTCAAGTTGACCGGGAATCGAGACGCGTTGCTCAAGGCACACGTCATATCGCCAAGTGGTGGGCCGGCTCCGGCGGTGGTGGCGATCGTCATCAGCGGCGGCGAGACCAACACTTTCACGCTCAAAGGTCCGGCCACGTTGCCCAAGTCGCTGTCTTCCGAGCCGGGGGTCGTGCAGCATCGTTTTGCGGACAGCTTCACAACGCTGATCCCGGCGCGGTTGGTGCGCAAGGGCATGGCCGTGGAAGTTCGCGCCGGTGCGGCCGTCGTTCGCCATGTCATCAATGTGGGCGCGCCAACCGTGGTGCAGATGAAGATGTTCGACGTGCATTACTTCGGCAAGGGCGACGCTGATTATCCCAAGGACTTCTTCCAGGAACTGGAAGCCAAGTGGCCGGTGGCGAAACTGGAAATCGAGCGCGTGCGCGGAATTAACTTTCCCGAGCTGGTGATTCCGGAGCGCGGCACACTGCCCGCCGCGCGGGTGACTTCGCCGGAGGAGTATTTGAAGAAAACCGGCGCGAAATTCGACGGCGAACAGGCCGCCGCCTTGCAGTGGGTGTGGGCGTTGTCACGCGCGGGCGGCAATCGCGACGTGGCGATGTGCTACATCAACATCCTGGGCGTCTCGGCGGGCGGACAGGCGGGCGGCTTCAACGGCGTCGGCGCGTTAAGTCTCGGCATCATGAACCACGAACTCGGGCACGCGCTTGGCCTGCCGCATATCGGCGAGGAGAAAACCTATCCGTATCGCGGCGAGATGTATGGCATCCAGCCGCCGAAGGTCTTCAATTCGGTTCACGTCGGCCCGACTTGGGCGTTCGATCTGCCTTCGAAGACGTTCATTCCACCCACGGTTCAAAGGAGCAGCGCGCGCTGGCTCGCCGGGACTTACAAGGCTGACCCCATGCAGGGTGGCGGCAGCGGCGACCAGGAAGAGCCGTTCCGCTTGCGGCATTTTTCGGATTACAATGTCCTCAAGATGCAACAATTCCTCGAGCGCCGGGTGGCGGTGCCTCGCGATGGCAATTATTACAAGTGGGATGACGCCACCGGCGATTACACGCGCAAGGTCGAAGCCGATGGGGTGAATTATCCCATCGCCCACGATGTGCCCGTGATCAGCGTCATGGCGGCGATGACACTGGCAAATGCGGATGTGAACATGGTTTACCCGCCCATCGGTCCTTATCGTGGAAATCTGATCCGGACCTTTGACCCGCGCCAGGCCGCCGACCGCGAGGCCGCCCGCAAAAAGTTTTCGCCCAAGGGCGGGTGCGACTTCACTCTGAGAATTGTCCAGGGGGGCAAAGAGCGTCTCTACCTGCTCGCGGCCAGCAGTGCGGAGGGTGTAGATCCCAAGGTGAATCGCAGTCTGAATACGGCCGCTGTGAACCTGCGGGCAAGCGACGGCGCGGTCACCGCGGTGGAACTGCTGCACACCCCACGCGCCGACGAAATCGGCATGCCGGAACAACCCAAGGTGCTCGCGCGTTGGCCCAAAGGATGAAGCGGCGCCCGTGGACGGCTGTAGCATCCGTTTGAAAGTTTGGCGCGAAGTGACCTGCCGCGACGGCCCGCTGCGACAGCGCGACAGCGCGGCGAGTGCGCGAGCACGGCGGGCGATGCGGGTCAACGGCGAAGTGAGGGAAGTGTGACGTGGAGTTATTGAAATGAGGTCTATGACGTTTGATACAATGAAAAGTGCGTTTGCCGGCAGGCTCGTGGCGCTGGGCGTGATTTGCTCCGCCAGCGCGGGCGGGAACGACGCGTCGCCCGCACATCCGCTGGCCCTGTGATATCAGCATCCGGCCACGAACTGGAACGAGGCGCTGCCGCTCGGCAACGGACGGTTGGGCGCGATGGGCCACTTGCTGGAGCGTTTACCCGGTTTTCAACGTGACCGACGTGCTGGACAACTTCGCCACGCAATACCCGCAGTGGGCCGCGCAGGGCTTCGAGATTGCCGGCTTCGTCTGGGTTCAAGGGAATAAGGATCTGGGCGAACCCGCCGCCAGCCACTACGAGACCAACCGGGTCAACCTCATCAAGAAAGTGCGGCCATACTACGAAAACCGTTATCCGGGCAAGATCAAGCCCAATGCGCCCTTTGTGATCGCCACGGGGTGTGGAGACCCCGGAAACCCGGGCTGCGGCGGCAGTGGCGCGGGGCGACCGCGTGGTCGTCCCGGATGAAGTCTTGGCGATCCGGCTGGCCTTGTGCCAGGTCTGCGAATACTACCGCGCAAGCGACCAGCGGTGCGGGCATCGGCGTTGCGGCTGTCACCTGAGCGGGAGTTGGTTGAACAAGCTGAAATTTGCGACGGAAGAATGTCCAGCCGATCCGCCCCGTTGGGGTCAATTTTGAGCCGCCCTTTTACGGCCGGCGTTACTGAAACCCGACCCATTCTGACCGCCCACGTTACCCATTCTGCCCAAACCATCCGCGTAACCTGCGACCGTCCCGGTCGCAGCGCGTCCCCTGCCAGCCAACGCCGCAACAAAACCACTCCGTTTGTCGCAAATTCCCGTTGCAAAAATCCAGTTTGCAAACCGGTTGCCCTGCGTATAGATTCATCGGTATCATAGGTAAAATGAATGACATCAGCCTGCTAGTTTGTTACGGCACCTCCGGTCGGCGCGACTCCCCTGTCCCGGTGCGCCCGCTTCTGCTCGCGCAACTTTTGCCTGATTAACCCCACGTCCCCCACAACGTCCCCCCATAAAAAATTAGCTCCCACTAATAATAGCCTAAAACGCATCTCATCATGGAAAACACGAGGCATCATCCAACCCTGCCATTCCTGGTCGCCTTCGCCCTCGCCGCGCTGTCAATTCTCGACTTCACCGCCCTTCCGGCCCATGCGGCGAGCATGTCCGCCAGGGCCACCGCGCCCGCCATCACCGGGGCGGACATCGCCAACTATGGTGCCGTGACCGGCAACGACAAGTGGTTCGCCGAGGATTCCGCGGCGGGCGCCGCGAAGGGGCAAACCTTCACCACCGGCACCACGCCCGTCCTGCTCAAGACCGTCACCTACCAGGTCACGTCGTCGCAAAAGGCCGAGCCGACGAAACAATACGTGATCCGGGTTGGCACGGTTTCGGGAACTACCTTCACCGTGATCCACTCCGAGACAGCCACCCAGACTTTTACTTGGAACGGCGGCGAATACATGACGTGGACCTTGGCCTCGCCCGTCCTGCTCTCGACCAACAAGACCTACGGGGTTGACGTCGGCATGACCAGCAGCACCTCGGGTTGGCGGACGGGAATTCCCTACATCAATTATACGGCCAACGGATACGCGGGCGGCCAGCGCTACAGTTCGGGAACCAGTGGCATTGGCAATAACACTATAGCCCTCGCCTCGAGCAGTGACCG
Organism: Verrucomicrobiota bacterium; assembly: GCA_025457745.1. Classification (GTDB taxonomy): domain Bacteria; phylum Verrucomicrobiota; class Verrucomicrobiia; order Limisphaerales; family JADLHS01; genus JALOTT01. Next base: position 4,071 of record JALOTT010000162.1, on the reverse strand, counting down.
AACCTTTCATCTCGCTTTGGAAGATCCGATGCGGCCGTCTCCGGCAAATGGGGCCACGGTTCTGGCCGGCAATGTTCCCCTCAGTTGGGTCAATGTCGCGGCCAATGTGTATGTGGACGTGTGGTTCGGCACCAATTCCGCTGCGCTCACCCGGATTGTCGCGGGCGGTTTTAATACCACCAACACGATGGTGAGCGCCCCGCTCGGCGGCACTTATTATTGGCGGGTCAATTCCTATACCAATGGCACCCCCACCGGCACGCCGCTTACCGGAACCCTGTTCCGTTTCATCGTCACCGACGCGGACGGCGACGGTTTGCCGGATGCTTTCGAGCTGGCCTACACCACGCCCCCTTCCGCCACGGCCCTGAACCCCGGCGACGACCTGGACGCCGACGGCCTGACCAATCTTCAGGAATACCAGCGCGGCACCATCCCCAACAACCCCGACACCGACGGCGACACGCTCAAGGACGGCCCCGAACTCTCGGGCGTTGCTCCGCGTCCCGCGACGAATCCGCTTCTGGCGGATACCGACGGCGACGGCCTCAACGACGGAGCGGAAAGTAACACCGGTGTCTGGGTCAGCACCGCCAACCGGGGAACCAATCCCACGAAAACCGATACTGACGGCGACGGTCTGAGTGATGGGGTCGAAAGCAATACCGGCACCTATGTCAGCAAGACCAACACCGGGACGAATCCGCTGCTGCAGGACACCGACGGCGATACCGCAGGAGACTGGTATGAGGTGGCGGGAGCGTTCACCAGCCCCACGAACCCAAACCAGAAGCCGAACATTCCCTATCCGTTACCGGATCCGGCCGCGACGCCGCCCGCCACGAACAAGCCGGTCAAAGTTTTTATCCTCTCCGGTCAGTCGAATATGGTGGGCATCGGCGACGTGGATGGCACGGCCCCAGGCACGTTGGATACGATCACCAAACGGGAAGGCAAATTTCCGAACCTGCTGAACGCCTCCAACGGCTGGAATTCCCGGAATGATGTCACCTACAAGGGCGTCATCACCGCCACCGCCGCCGGGCCGTTAAAGCCGGGGCAGGGCAGCAGCTCCACCACGCTGGGGCCGGAGCTGGGTTTCGGCAGCGTGATGGGCTATCACTTTGACGAGCCGGTGCTGCTGATCAAGGCTTCGCAAGGCAATCGTGGTCTCTTCTGGGACATTCTCCCGCCCGGTAGTCCGCGCTGGACCAACGGCACCACCGTCTATGCCGGTTACGGCGAAGGCCCCGGCAGTTGGACCACGAGCGGCGGCCCTTCGCCTAGTGTGGGGTGGTATGCCGGCAAGCAATACGATGATTTCTTCCTCGCAGAAGCGGACATGGGCGCACCGGCGTGGGTGAATGGCGCGGTTTACACCGCCGCCGACCAATACGTCCGCCACAACCGTAAGATCTACACCAGCAAAGCCGCGCACACGGCCAGTGCTGCCTCCGAACCCGGCGTGGGGGCGCAATCCTCGACCTATTGGACTGTCTATTCGGTTTCCAACACGGTGGACGTGCTCGATAACTTCGCTTCGCTCTATCCGAGCTACGCCGCGCAAGGATTCGAGATCGCCGGCTACGTCTGGTTTCAAGGGAACTGGGACCTTCAAAATTCCATTTACGCCAACCGTTATGAAACCAACCTCGTCCGGTTCATCAAGCAGTTGCGCCAATACTACGCCAGCCGTTACCCCGGCAAGTGCAGCACCAACACGCCCTTTGTGCTGGCGACGGGCTGCGGCGATCCCGGCACCAACGGCAACGGCCTGATCGTCGCCAACGCGCAGTTGGCCATGAACAATACCAGCAAGTATCCCCAGTTTGCCGGCAACGTGAAGACGATGGACACGCGCGGTTACTGGCGCAGCGTCGCCGAGTCGCCCATGGACCAGGGCTACCACTACAACCACAACGCCGAGACCTATATGCTCACCGGCGACGCCTTGGGCCGGGGAATGATTGATCTGTTGAGGAATGCTGACTTCACCGCGTGGGCCGCCAAATTTCCCGGCGCGAATCTCACCGACCCGAACGCCGACTTTGACGGCGACGGGTTGAACAACAATCACGAACGCATCTGGGGGCTGAATCCCACCAACGCCACGTCGCGGAACCTGTTCAAATCCACAACCACCCTCAAGTCCGGTAATTTCAGCTACACCCGGCGCTCCCCGGCGCTCACCGGCATCAGCTACACCGTGTGGACCTCGACCAACCTGACAACTTGGGCGCAAGACTCCGGGGCTATCCAGACTCCCGCCGCCCCGGTCGCAGACGTTGAGACGGTGACGGTGACGCTCAGTCCGGCGTTGGTCACCCAGTCCCGGCTCTTTGTGCGGATGCGTGCAGATTAGCAAAACCGCCGGGTGATTTTTTGCCCGTCCGCATCCCTGCCATGAAGTTTGCCACTCAAATCAAAGTCACGATCGCCGTTGGAGTTTGGGCCGTCCTCGCCCTCGCCGGCCCGGTCCGCGCCGCGACCATCACCAAAAGCGCCAGCGCCCCGGCGGTGAACGATGAAGACCTCGCGAATTACGGGGCGCAGACCTCCACCGAAAAGTGGTGGTCGGAGAACAGCGCGGCTGGGGCCGCGATGGGCCAGACCTTTCGGACGCGCAACGAGGCGCTCCGGCTCAAAGGCATCACCTACAAGACCACCTCCAGCACTGAACCGACGAAAGTCTATACCATTCGCGTCGGCACGATTTCCGGCACCACGTTCACGCCGGTCTATACCGAGACCGCCACCCAGACCGTCGCTTGGGCGGCATCGGATTACATTACCTGGCGGTTCACCACCCCCTTCGTGCTGCAACCGAACACGTTTTATGGCATTGACGTGGGCATGAAAAGTTCGACCTCCGCCTGGCAGACGGGGATTCCGTATCTGTCAGTGACGGCGGACGAGTTTTCGGACGGCGCGCGATACGTTTCCGGCACCAGCGGTGCGGGCAATGGCACCATCGCCGCCGGCGCTAACGATCGGCTCTTCCATCTCGACCTCGAAAAACCCCTCGGCGGCTGGTCGCTTGTCGCCACCAGCCCGGCGGACAACGCCACCAACGCGCTCCACTCCAGTCCGCTGGTCGCGACGTTCAGCCAGAACATCGGGCGCGGCACCGGCAACCTCACCCTGCGCAATCTGACGGACGGGGTCAATACTGTCATCCCCGTGAACGACTCCCGCGTGTTGATTTCCGAAAATCTCCTCACGGTCAACCCCGGCAGCAGTTTTCTCCCGAACAAAGCCTACGCGGTGCGCATTGACCCGACCGCGATCACCAACGTGCTGGGCGCGGGCTATCCCGGCATCACCAACGACACCGTGTGGAACTTCAGCACCGGCGCGGGCGACCCGTTGTATCTCGCGCTCGTCGCGCTCAAAAACCACATCACCGGCGCCAGCCCGCTCAACGCCGCGCAAATCAGCGCGCACAAGGTGACCATTGATCAGGAGCGCACCCGCCTGGCCGACAGCGCCGCCATGATCACGGCCTCGTTCGATCTGGTGCGGGCCTACGACACCGCTTCCGGCAACCACTGGTATGTCAACGGCCTGCCCAAGCGGGATTCCGTGATCAACGACATCCACTGGACGCTCTGGAACGTCCAGCAATACATCATGGACGTGACGTACGAGCCGCTCACGCTCGCAACCTACGAGAGCTTGCTGAACGGCTTCAAGTTCGGCAGCGCCTCTGGCTTCCCCGGTTCCTGTAATCCCCCGGCGAACTCCAACCAGACCCACACCGCGACCATTAGCGCCAGCTACCTCGACACGCGCGGCTGGACCACGCAGGGCGATGGCAGCGGCACGTTTGCGCGCAAGCCCACCGGCTGTTACCTGGCGCCGGGCTCCATCGCCACGGTCACCGTGCCGGCGGCCTTGGTGGGCAAGGGTTACAAGATCCGCGTCGGCGCGCACTCGTGGGATTTTTCCAACAAGCCCACGATCAAGCGGCTGGACCGCGCCACGCTCCTTTACCCGATCAACTCCGTGGATACCAAAATCGCCTGCCCGCACGGCGGCGGCATCTACATCGAGGTGCCGTGGCTCGCGAAC
>JALOTT010000161.1 GCA_025457745.1 Verrucomicrobiota bacterium | reverse complement strand
AACGGCCCTTCGTCGCGCAACGGCTCGGTGGGGTCAACGTAGCCTTCGATGACGAAGTCGGCGTTGGCGGGGACTTCGAGGTCGTTGGTCTCGCACTTGATGAGTTCGACGGATTTTTTGCGGAGATAACCGGCGAGGAGGAATTCATCCAGGCCATCCGGCAGCGGCGCGGTGGCGGCGAAGGTGAACACGGGATCGCCGCCGAGAAAAATCGCGACGGGCATGCGCGTGCCGGTTTCGTAATAGCGGCGACCGTGGCGCGCGGCGACTTTCTGCAACTGCCAGTGCATGCCGGTGGTTTTGTCGTCGTAAATCTGGATGCGATACATGCCGAGATTGCGCTCGCCGTTGTCGGGGTCTTTGGTGACGACGCAGGGGAGCGTGATGAAGCGTCCGCCGTCGAGCGGCCAGCATTTCAGAATCGGCAGGTTCAGCAGCGTAGGACAGGCGTCGCGCCTGTCGCTAATTTCATTTTCTGAAGATGGAGACAGGCGCGACGCCTGTCCTACGATGTCCGTCGCTTTCGGCCACGGTTCTTTGCGCGATGACGGCGCATCAAATTTGTGGATCACGTCTTTGCACGCGCCGCTCTTCACCGTTTTCGGTTTCGCATGGCGCAGATCCAGCGCGAGCGAGAGCAGTTTGATGGCTTCCTTGAAGCTTGTCGGCGGCTTGGCTTTCATCAGCGCGCCGAGTTCGTTCGCGACTTCGTCCACGGATTCCGCGCCCATGCTCATGGCCATGCGCTTGTGCGAGCCGAGCGTGTTGATGGCCACGGGAAACGGCGAGACCACGCCGTTGACGGTGGGCTTTTCAAACAGCAGCGCCTTGCCGCCGCCGGGCGATTTCATTTCGCGGTCGGCGATCTCGGTGATCTCGAGTTCGGTGGCGACGGGCTGGCAAAAACGTTTCAGTTCGCCCGCGCGGTCGAGCGCGTTGACGAAATCGCGGAAGGAATCAAAAGCCATGAGCCAAGCCTAGCAAAGGTGGGTTGGAGTCCAAGCTTTAGCTGAACGCCGAATCATCGCCCAGTTGTGGCACGCCTCACGGAACAAGCGTGCGCTTGAAGCTCAACGGAATCAGCGCGCGAAAATCTGCCGGATCACGTCTTCGATGGGGACTTCTTCAATGTCAATGTCGCGCACGGGCAATTCGTCCAGCAGCGCCTTGCACGCCGGGATGACGCGGTCGCGTTTGACCTTGAGCTTGATACTGCCGGGGGCTTTCTCGACGACTTCGCCGTATTTGGCCAGGCTTTCCGTGGAACAAGCATCGGCGCCGTCGCATTGGATCGTAATGAGTTTGAAGTCGGCGAAACGGTCCACGATTTCACCGAGGCGGCCATCGAAGAAGATTTTCCCGTGGTCAATAATGATGACCCGCTCGCAAAGCGCCTGGATGTCGGCCATGTAATGGCTGGTCAGGAGAATGGTGGTCTGGTGCGTTTGGTTGTACCGGCGAAGGAATTCGCGCACGATCTTTTGCGAGACCACGTCCAGCCCGATGGTTGGCTCGTCGAGGAACAGGACTTTGGGCTGATGCAGGAGCGAGGCGATGAGTTCCATCTTCATCCGTTCGCCGAGTGAGAGTTCGCGGACACTGACGTTGAGTTTGTCTTTGACCGCGAGCAGTTCGCTCATTTCGGCCACGGTGCGTTCAAAGCGGTCGGCGGGAATACCGTAAATCTTTGAATTGAGTTCAAGCGATTCGCGCGCAGGCAAGTCCCACCAGAGCTGGTTTTTCTGACCCAGCACAAGCGCGAACTGGCGGCGATAGCCGTCATGCCGCTCCCACGGCACGTAGTCGAGCACGCGGGCGTCGCCGTGGGTTGGATAGAGCAGGCCGGCGAGCATTTTGAGCGTGGTGGTCTTGCCGGCGCCGTTGGGACCGAGGAACCCAACCAGTTCACCGGATTCAATGGCGAAACTGACATTGTTGACGGCGATGGTCTGTTCGTAAGTGCGGTGAAACAGGCCCTTGACGGCGCCCGCGAAGCCCGGCTGCTTTTTGTAGGTGCGGAAGGTCTTGGTAAGGCCGTTGACTTGGATGACGGGCATGCGGAATTGCGGATTACCGGTTTCGGATTGCGGATTCAATCGCGCGGGAATCCGCAAGCGTGTCACCGCATCAACTGTTTCTCAAGGTGGAGGACCACCTGGCGAACATTGGCGTCCACTTCCATGCGGTCCTTTACGAGCCGGCAGGCGTGCAGCACCGTGCCATGGTCGCGACCACCGAACGCCTCACCGATGGTAGCGAGCGAGCTCTCGGTCATCTGGCGGGTGAGAAACATGGCGATTTGTCGCGGGAAGGCGATGTTTTCCGGGCGGCGTTTGCTGGTCATGTCGGCCAGCCGGATATCGAAATGCTCGGCCACTTTCTTCTGAATCACTTCGACGTTGATGGAGAAGCGGCCCTCCTCGTGGAGGATTTCGCGCAGTAAACCTTCGACGACCTCGACGTTGAGTTTATTGCCCGTGAGCAACGCATACGACGCGACGCGGATGAGCGCGCCTTCCAAGCGACGGATGTTGGTACGGATGCGGTTGGCCAGAAAGTTCATCACGTCTTCCGACAGCGTGACGCCCATCAACTGCGCCTTCTTGTTCAGAATGGCGAGGCGCATCTCAACGTCGGGGGGTTGCAAGTCGGTGACCAGTCCCCATTCAAAGCGGGAAATCAGCCGATGCTCGAGGTTCTGGATTTCGCTGGCGGGCCGGTCGCAGGTCAGGACGATTTGCTTGTGGCATTCGTGCAACGCATTGAAGGTGTGGAAGAATTCCTCCTGAATGCGCTCTTTGCCGGCGAGAAACTGAATGTCGTCAATCAGCAGCACGTCGGTCTGTCGGTATTTCTTGCGGAAACGGACGAGCTGGTTGTTCTGAATGCCGTCAATATATTCGTTGGTGAATTTCTCCGAGGAAACATAGCTCACCCGCGCACCCCGACGATGACCAACGACGTACTGCCCGATGGCGTGTAACAAGTGGGTCTTGCCCAGACCAACGCCGCCGTAAAGGAAAAGCGGGTTGTAGGATTTGCCGGGGGACTGCGCCACGGCGAGCGCGGCAGCGTAAGCGAAATTGTTGTTATTGCCGACGACGAACGAGTCGAAAGTGTTCTTGGGGTTGAAGTTCCATTCGTTGTTCGGGGCGCTGCGTCCGTGCGCGGGCTCGGATGGCTTGTTTTTCACAACGGTTTCCTTGGCGGGTGATCCCGCAACCGCGTTGGCCGACGCGACCTTGAATTTAATCTGAAGTTGTCGGCCTGTTGCCATCGAAAGGGCATCTTGCAGGAGGCTCATGTAGTTGTCCTTGAGCCAGACTTCGCAAAAGTCATTGGTGACTTCCAAGACGATGCCGTTGGCGTCGAGCGCCGACGCGCGCACCGGCGCGAACCACAGCTTGTAGGTGTCCGGCGCCAATATGGAGCGAAGCTGCTCCTGCGCGGAACTCCAAATTTTTTCTGCGGACGCGTGCATTCTCGATTTCCCACCCGCCCATTTTTCGGGCATTTTATTCACTTGGGTTCAAACTGACTTTTTGTCACCGCTTTTCGGTCTTGCTTCTAACACCATCGCGCCATTGCGCCAGCAAATTCTCCGACTTACATATCTCGACTGCGTTAAAAAATATTCCAATCGTCTGCCAAAACATTGATTTACAACAAGTTGTGCTCTTCAAAAAAAGACCCGCTGAACTTATCCGATTCTGCGGGCAAATTGCTGAAACCATCTTCCACCGCCAAGGACGTTTTTACGCAAAACCCCGAAAAGTTCCTAGGACAACATATTAACTCTTGTTCACGAGTTATTCACACCGGGTTTCAACCAATAAAATCAAGCGTTTTCACACTACGATTGCAACCTGACGATGCGCTACGGGCGAAATGCGCCCCTTACACAGCTTGCTCTCCGGTTTCTTCCGTGCGAATGCGAATCGCGTTTTCAATCGGACTCACAAAAACTTTACCGTCGCCGATCTTTCCGGTTTTCGCAGCCTTTACGATCGCTTCGATCGCCGCACCAACTTGCGCGTCAGCCAGCACCACCTCGATTTTGATCTTCGGCAGAAAGTCCACGGTGTACTCGCTGCCGCGATAAATTTCCGTATGCCCTTTCTGTCGCCCGAATCCCTTGACCTCGGAAACCGTCATGCCTTCAACTCCCAGGCTGGACAGGGCTTCTTTTACGTCTTCGAGTTTGAAGGGTTTGATGATGGCTTCAATCTTTTTCATGTGCTTGCCAATCGGCGTGGGTATTGTAGCAACTCAACCGCCGCTGTAAACAGGAATGTTGCAACTTGATTGCACCTTGATCCGCCACGTGCCGGGATGGGACTTGCAGGCCATGACCGGAGCAAAAACACAGGGCGAACTGGCAGCGGTGGACGAGCGAACCGGACTTATCTTCGGCCCAACCATAACTTTTATTACATTCACCCGTTGACACTGAATATTCCTTATGGTGAAATTGTGTTGGAACAGCACTAGATTTCGAGCAGGACAAGTGCGCTCTTTGAGAGTAACCAGTTTTCGGCGTGCGTCTCGGTACAGGCGGGCGCCGGAGTTCTCCGTGAACCTACTGTTGTACCGATTCGAAAATTCCCCGGGCCTTTCGGTCATCCCCTGACTGACTGGCCTGGTTTTTTTATTGCCGCTCTCCGATCGGTGGTCAACGCCGCAGCTTGCGAACGCGTCTGAAACTTTCCGGCGAAAAGCCCATCGCCACTTTCAACTGATAGTCCCGATCGAGAATGTTCGGATTCCTTTGCGCGCGGCAAAACGCCTCCCCATTCATGAACCCTCTCATCCATGACCAGGGGCGGAGCGAAATGAGCGCCGCCAACCGCCCGCACGGGCCAGCGCGGAATCCTGCTTTGGTGAATCAGTGAGCATGTCTCACCCCTTTTTCATTTTGCGTTTGAATGGATGATTGGCGGTTTTGTTGCGGGTTCTCCGAAGGCGCGCTTTCGCATCCGTCAGAAAACAGATTGCCAATTGGCAGTGCCGCGCGCTGGCGCGGATCAGTGTAATGGCTCGCGGTCATTTGGATCGTCGAATGTCGCAGTTGCGCGCTTTAGCTGCCGCCTCCTCCTTGTTGGCGGTTTCCAGATCGAAACTCTTTCGGATGCCCTTCAAATGGATGCGACCCGACCATTCGGCAACCTCAAGTGTCTTGCCGTTGTGCGTATCGGTGCGATATTCGAGTTGTGATTTCCAATAGTTGGCGTGCGTCTTCGGGTAAAACCGCCTCAATGCGGTTTCTGCGGCTTTGGCATCCGGACCGTTCGGATCGTCAGCGATGTTTTCGGCGCTCATGCGCCGAGGCCATCAGAAAATCGGAGCGGGCTGGTGTATCAGCTACACGAGAAGCAAACGTAGTCGCCCAAGCCGGAAATTTCTTGGCCATTTCTTGGCCGATTTTTCGGTTTTGGGCAGTTGGATCGAGTTGCATTGAGTCTTGTCATCAGGCGCGGAATGCCTTGATAATGTTGAGGATTTGCAACCGTGTGCAACTGGTGACGACTGGACAAAACCCTTCTGGCCCGAACTTAGGATCAGAAGGTTGCAGGTTCAAGTCCTGCCGGACGCGCCACAGGCAATGGCCATGACCACGTCAACGTTCATCCTCAAAAACGCCCTGCGCAACAAGCGCCGCGCGACGCTTTCGGTTTTGAGCGTGGCGGTAAGTTTGTTCCTGCTGGTCACGCTGCTGGTGGCGTTGCGGGAAATCACCCTGCCGCCCGAGGACGTGGGTGCGGCATTGCGCGTGGCGGTGCGGAACAAGATTTCCATTGCGAATCTCCTGCCTGCGCGCCAGTTGCCAATCATCGAACGGATTCCGGGCATCGAAGCGGTGACGCCATTCACCTGGTATGGCGGCACATACAAGAACGAGGAGGGCATGACCTTCGCGCAATTCGCCATGGACCCGAAGAAGCTGCGCGTCCTGTTCGGCGAGGCGAAGATGGCCGGGGATGGCTACAAGGCATTCGAGGAAATCAAGGATTCCTGCATCATCGGCAAGGTAACGGCCGACAAGTATAAACTGAAGGTGGGCGACCGCATCACCCTGCCGAGTACCATTTATCCCTGCACGCTCGAATTCAAAATTGTCGGCATCTACTGGGGCACAACGGATGACCGCAACATGCTCTTCCGCCAGGATTATCTCGACGAGGGCAGCGGGGTGAAAGGCCTCGTCGGCATGTGGTGTCTAAAGGTGAAATCTGCCGAGGACATGCCGCGCGTGATTGATGCGATCAACAAGAAGTTCGCCAATACGTCCGCCGAGGTGCGCGCCGAAACCGAGCGCGCGTTCCAACTCGGCTTCATTTCGATGTGGGGCAACATCAAGCTGCTCGTGTCGCTGGTTTGCAGTGCGGTGGTGTTCACCTTGCTGCTCGTCACGGCGAGCACGATGAGCATGGCCATCCGCGAACGATTCCGCGAACTGGCCATCCTGAAGGCCATCGGCTATCGGCGACGCGAATTGTTCGCCTTCATCCTCGCCGAAAGTTTTGGTCTGGCGATGGCGGGCGCGGTGATCGGAATTGGCGGCGCGTATCTGCTGTTCACCCACGGCGACGTGGCAAAGATGACGAACGGCATTTTCGTGATGCTGGAAGTCACTCCGAAAATCATGGGCATCGGTGTGATGGTGGCAGCGTTGCTGGGCAGCGTGGCGAGCATCATGCCTTCGCTCGCCGTCGCCAAAATGAGCGTGGTGGACGGGTTGAAGACGCTGGATTGAATGAAAGCTCCAAGCACCAACATCCAAACCCCAGAGAAACACCAAGAACCAAGCCCCGAACGCTGCGCGTCGCGGTGCATCGGTAGGGCGCGTCACTCCGTGCGCGCCGTCGCGTGGCGGGAGAGAAGCGGCGCGCACGGAGTGACGCGCCCTACCTGTTTTGAATTGTGGTGCTTGGCGCTTCTCTGGCTGTTGGAGCTTGGAGTTTGGAGCTTTTGATCATGCACCTCAGCCCGCTCACCATTCTGCTGGGCGCGCTTGCGCTCACTGTCATCGGCTACATGCTTTGGCTGGGTTATGCCGTGTTCACGTCGCCGATTCCCGTGCTCTACAATTTCAAGAGCGTCCTCGTGCGCTGGCGCGCGACGGCGGCAACGGTGCTCGGCGTGGCGCTCGTCGTCACGGTTTACATTCTCATGCAGGCGATGGCGGCGGGCCTCGTCAAATCCAGCCAGAACACCGGGGACCCGCGCAACGTGATGATCGTCCGCAAAGGCTCGACGGCCGAATCGAGCAGCCAGGTTTCGCGCGAGCAATTGAGGGTGATCCAGTATTGGCCGGAAATTGAGCGGGACGCACAAGGCCGGCCATTCGTTTCCGCCGACATCGCCATCATCATCAACCTGCCGCGGCGCGATGGCGCGGGCGAGGCGAATGTGAGCATGCGTGGCGTAACGCCGATGGGAATGGAATTGCGTCCGCAGGTGAAGCTCGTGGATGGACGGTGGTTCACGCCCGGGAAGCGCGAGGCCGCCGTGAGCGTGAAGATGGCGAAGCGATTTGCAAACTGCGACCTCGGCCAGAAATTCAAAACCGGCGGCGAGGAACTCACCGTGGTGGGCTGGTTCGACGGCAGCGACAGCGCCTTCGACTCCGAGATGTGGATGGACGCCGACGAAGCGCGCTCGGTATTCGACCGCGAGAATTATTCCAGCGTTCTCGCGCGGGTCGGCAGCACGAACGCCGCCGCATTGCTGATGAAGCGCATTGATTCCGACAAACGCATGCCGCTCCGCGCTGACCTGGAAACGGACTATTACGCGAAGCAAACCACGACGGCGCTGCCGATCAAGATCCTCGGCCAGTTCCTGGCCACGGCGATGTCCATCGGCGCGATTTTTGCCGCGATGAACACGATGTATGCGAGCGTGGGCGCACGCACGCAGGAAAGAAGGCGCGATTCTCGCGGGCATCGGCGGATTGCTGGGTTGCGGGCTGGCGTTGTCGGCACAGTATTTGTGTGTGGCGTTGGGCGTGCGGTTCGGCACGCTGAGTTTCAACACGTTCAGCGAGGTGATCTTTCAATTTCGCGTCACGCCCATGCTCGTCGCGCAGGGAATGATCTTCGCCGTGATCGTCGGAATCGTCGGTAGTTTGTTCCCGGCAATCCGCGCAGCGCGGCTGCCGGTGATCGCGGCGTTGAAGTCGGTTTGAATCGCCGCAAAATGGCACAAAACTCACAAACAGTTTTCTCTTTGTGCCTTTTATGCTTTTTCGTGGCAATTTCCAGCTTTCTTGATTTCAGGATTCGCCGCATCCTTGCGGTGCGAGCATGAACGCTGACAAACTTAAATCACTTTCGATTGAGCGGTCGCAAAAATCGCGGCCAACGGGAATGTTGTGGACCATCTTTATTGTGGTCATCGTCGCCACGCTCGCGGCGATTTTCTTCGCGTGGCCCAAGGCGGGCGACAAAGTCCGAGTGTTGAAGAATTCGATGAAACCGCCGTCTTCCGCCGCAACTTCTGCCGGCGGCACAACCGCTTCGGCCGCGACGGCATCCGCCACGAATTCCGCGCCGGCGCAAACACCGGGCGCGGACGTGGTGCTTACCGTCAGTGGCTACATCATCAACCGCGAGCGCATCGAAATCAGCCCGCGCTTCATGGGCGTGGTGAAATGGATCGGCGTGAAGAAGGGCGACGCCGTCACCAATGGCCAGGTGGTCGTGTTGCTCGACGACACGGAATTCAAGGCGCGTCTAGCGCAGGCGGATGGGGCGGTCGCCACTGCGAAGGCCAGCGTCGCGAAGGCGCAAGTGTTATTCGACCGCGTCAAACAACTTGCGGCCACCGAGATTGAATCAAAACAGGCGCAGGACGATGCGCGGTTGATGCTTGAAGGGGCTGCGGCCACGCTGAGGGAATCGGAAGGTGCGCGCCAGGTCGCGCAAACGTATGTTGACTGGTGCACGATCCGCTCGCCCATCAACGGCGTGGTGCTGGAAAAGCTGGTGGACCCGAACGAACTGGTGACACCGCAAAGTTTCGGCGGCACGCGCGGCCCAAGCACGGCGCTCATCGCCGTGGCCGACCCGAAGGATTTGCAGGTGGAGATTGACCTGAACGAGGCCGACCTTTCAAAGATTTCGTTGAAGCAGAAATGCCGCGTCAGTCCGGAAGCCTATCTCGACAAGACCTATGAAGGTTACGTGGCCGAGATCGCACCCGAGGCGAACCGTTCCAAAGGTACGCTGCAAATTAAGGTGCAGATCGCAAACCCTGACAAATTCCTCACGCCGGAGTTGAGCGCGAAGGTGGAGTTTCTGAAAAAGTAAATCCGGCGGTTCGTTGTCCCCGTCGTGTGCGTTGGAGCGCCGATGGTCTGGTGACTGGGCTGAATCGCCACTTCCATCACGGTGTCTGCACGAGGAGCACTCGGTAAAACCGCTGCGGCAAACTGCCGACCACATCCGTTTTGTTCGCCGTCGGCCCTGTCGCCGTTACGTCCGGCGGCAGGTCGGTCCAGTTCGCGTCAGTAAGATTGTTCTTGTACTGCACCCGATACACCTGGCCAGCCACCGAATCCCAGGTAATCGTGGCGACGCCGTTGTTCACCCGAACCGACGCAACGAAAAAGAAGGGCGGTGTCACCGCACATGGCTGCACTCCTCGGAGGGGGTGGGCGGTGTTTGCCGCAGCCTGATCCAGAAATTTATTTTGGCAATCTAGGCCGAATTCGGAGTTGTCTGCGGCAGCGATTGCGAATCGGCCGGCAGGTTTTCCACTTTCGCGTTGTTCTCCAGAAACTGCATGACCTTTTCGTGGGCAAGCTGGTCGTAGATTTCAACGAGGCCGTTGCGCTTTTGCAGGTCTTTTAGAAATTTCTCCGGCGGCATTTGATACAACGCCGCCAGGGTCTGGACGCGCTGCAAAATTTCCTCCTGCGCCACCTTGAGATCTTCTTTCTCGGCGATGCGCTGGATGAGGAAGGCCAGTTTCACGCGCTCCTTGGCGCTGCCGGCAGCGGCCGAATAAATCGCGTCCTTTTCCTTTTCGATGATCTCGCGCGACACGCCGCGCTTGGCGTTTTCCTGGACGAGTTCATAGACCACATTGCGCGTTTCCCGCGCCACCGAGCCTTCCGGTAAATCAAACGTCACGCGACCCAGGAGCGCACGAAGCAGTTGGTTGCGCGTATCCTTGCTCTGCTTGAATTTCAACTCGTTTTCCAGGTCGCGGCGCACACCTTCGCGTAACTTCTCCAGATTCTCCGCGTCGAATGACTTGGCAAACACATCGTCGAGCGCCGGCAAAACTCTTTCCTTCACCTCGACGACCTTGGTTTCATAAACACCCTTCAAGCCGGCCAGATCTTTCGTCACGAAATCGGTGGGGAAATCCACATTCACCGTGCGCTGGTCGCCTGCCTGCGCGCCGAGCAGTTGATCAGAGAAGCCAGGAATAAACGCGCCCGAGCGCATCTCGACCCAAAAGTTTTTTTGCTCGGTCAGCCCCCTGGCCGTGGGCGCGATCTCGGTGAGGGGCTTGCCATCAGAAGTGCCGGTGTAATTGACCACCGCGATGTCGCCGGTTTGTGCGGCGCGGGCGACGGTCTGGAATTTCACCTGTTGCTCGCGCAGCAAGTTGATCGCGCGCTCCACGTCCTCGTCCGTGACACTCTTGTTATCGCGTTTCACGGGCAGGCCCTTGTATTCGGGCAGTTGAAACTCCGGCGCGGTCTCGATGGTGGCGGCAAATTGGAGCGCCTGCCCGCGGCCAAACTGGATTTCCTCGATGTCCGGGTAGCCGAGGACATCAATCTTCTTCTCCTCAATCGCCTTGCGGTAGGAATCGCCGATGAGCTTGCGCTTCACCTCGTCCTGGATGTCCTTCTCGTACTTCTTGAGCACGAGTTCGCGCGGTGCCTTGCCGGGCCGGAAGCCGGGCAGCGACGCCTCTTTTTGAAAATCCTTCGTCATGGCGCCGAAAGCTTCGTCCACTGCCTTCGCGTCCACTTCCACCCGCAACAATTTTCTGCACGGCGCCAAATTCTCAACCGTCACGTTCACAAAAACCTTTCGATGAACCGCTGAAAACGCGGGAAAGCCAGCACAAGCAGGAATTCCCAAATCAGCGGGACGCGCAGTGTAGCAGGCAGGAGCGGCGCGTCAAGAGTGGCGTCTGCCGCGGAAAGAACTGGGGCAGGCCGAACGAGGCATTAAAGCAGCTCAGGCCGCTTTCATGGCGCGAATTCTTTTCTTTGGCACGGGATTCTGCAATTCTAATCCGCGCATGGCTGCGAAAATCCTTTTCATTACCGGCACGGACACGGGCGTGGGGAAAACCGTGCTCGCCGAGCTCGTCACGCGACAGTTGCGGACGCAAGGTGTGCGCGTCGCCGCGCTCAAACCGATCTGCTCCGGCGGGCGCGACGACGCGCGCGCGTTGCGGTTGGCGGCGGGCAAAGTCCTGACCCTCGACAAAGTGAACCCGTGGCACTTCCGCGCGCCACTCGCACCGTTGCTCGCGGCGCGGATGGAACGAAAACGAGTTCGGCTTAGTGAAGTCGTTGCACGCATCTGCCGCGTGGGAAAACGATTTGACGTGGTGGTGGTCGAGGGCGCAGGCGGGCTGCTCAGTCCGCTGGGCGAGGGTTTCAATTCGCGCGACCTCATTGTGGCGTTGCGGGCCACACCGATCGTGGTCTGCCCGAACCGGCTGGGCGCAGTGAATCAGGCGTTGCTGGTTTTGAACGCCCTGCCGCGTGCGTTGGCAAAACACACAACGGTTATGCTGGTTTCGCCGCGCAAACCGGATCCGGCCAGCCTCACAAATCCGAAGTTGCTGGCGGAAATTCTCGGCGCGCAACGTGTGCGTGTGTTGCCGTGGTTGGAGTTCAAGCTTTAGCTTGTCCTGAAGCACAGGGCTTCAACTTTGGGGTCAGTCAAGAATGGCATTTTGAGTTTGTCCGCAAAGCGCGCCTTTTTGAAAAGGTTCGAAGAACGTCGGGGAAGTTCCAGGCGTGGGCGGCGGCAGGGGTGGTTGTTTTGATGATCCAGGCCTTTTCAATCGTTTTTTGGCCCGGCGACAAACACACCACTTCCCTCGCGTTTGGCCGTCGGCTCCGGTATGGCAGAAACACCAGGGCTTACAGGGTTTTCCTCAACGTCTCAAAAACACCTGCGGATTCCATGGTTCACAAGCACGCTACGGCAGGGTCCAGTCTTTCTGCTTGAGCGACTTGTTGCCGGTGGACGCGGTGGGTTTGATCAGCAGGAAGCCAAGATACTTTTTGATGGATGGCCCGGTGAGGGATTTTTCGAAGACATACGACTGCAAAGACTGCAACCCGGGGAAAAATTCGCTGTCGAAATTCTCCATCTGGAATTTTTTGTAAGCTTGAATTTCCTGCTGGGTGTACAGCGGCGCGTTCAACAACGCCAATCCCGCGAGCAGCACGCACCCGAAGCGCAACATGCCCGTCGGCATGCCGAGGTAGTATTCCGCCTTCCCAAACGCATCGCTGCCAATCAACTTGCCGTGAAGCACGCGCTTGAAGATCACAAATGCAAGGGCCACGCCCAGCGCCGTCAGCAGGTAGGCCACGAGGTAACTGGCCAACAGGCTCAACAGTGAGACATTCGCAAGCCAGACGCCAACCGGCTGATACCCGATGGAGCAAACGATGACGGTTACGATCCATTGCAGCATCGTCATCAACTCCTCCGACATGCCGCGCTTGCGGCCGCGGAAAATTCCCATGATCAGCACCGCGACCAATACCAAGTCGAACCAGTTGAACGGTAATTTGTCCAGATTCATACTCTGCTTTCGTGCTGTTGTTTGCCAGCTTCTGCCATTTTTCCAGTTCCTGTCAGCCAGATTTGTGCCACGGCACTCACGGCGGATTGGCCACCAGCCAGTAACGAATCGCGGTGGACTGGGAATGGCGCGGGTCCAACTCCAGCACCTTCAAATAATGCGCGCGGGCCTTGGCCGGGTCGTGTAGCGGTTCGGCGTACAGATTGCCCAGCACCAGGTGCGCGCGCGTTTCGTTCGGGTTGGTTGCAAGGACTTTCTCTAACTCGCTTGCCGCGTCGCGGGCATAATTCGCCAACTTGAGCGCGAGCGCAAAATTGTACCGTGCGTCGGTGGAATCCGGCCGGACGGCCAGCGCGTTTTCCCACGCGGCCAAAGACTGCTGGTAATTCCGCGTTTCATACGCGACCAGACCAATGTTGTAGTGCGCCTCAAAATAACTCGCGTCCAATTGCACCGCCTGTTCGTACGCCGCCGCTGCTTCATTGAGCCGATTGGCCCGTTGAAATTGCGCTGCTTGCGCGAACGCCCGCCCGGCGGCGGCACGGTCGCCTGCCGCCGGCGCTGGTGGGGAGAGATAAGTGTATCGCGCCGAAGGCGTGGCCGCGGCCGCGGGGGGCACGCCGGGTTTGGGCGATGGAATTGCGGGCGAAGGTTCGATTGCGCTCACGGGCAGCGGTGTGACTTTCGACTTCGCGGTCGGGGCGCGGTGGAACGGGTTCAGCCGCTGAAAGAAACTGCGCTTGGCCGGCGGTGGCGCGGCGGCAACAACAGGCGGCGCGGACGTGGTCAAGGTCGGTCCGGCCGGCGCGGGTTGTGGTGAAACATCGGGCACGGTCTTGATGACGGGCTCCGCTGGCAACTTTACAACCGTGGTTGCCACCGGCGGTGCGGGTGATGTCTTGACGATGGTTGGCATCGGGTTCGTCTTTACCGTCACCGGCGAGTGCGTGATTTGAGGTTTCGGCGCATTCGTGGTCGCGACGACTTGCGGGGCGGCAACGTTTGCCGCCGGACGCTGCGGTGGCGACAGACGTTGTTCCAACGACTGCGCAGTGGCGTAGACCGCGTCCCAATCGGCGGCGCGCGGTTTCAACTCCAGATACGCCCGGTATTTCTGCAACGCCCCTGGAACATCGTTCAGATAGCGATGCGACACCGTCGCGAGATTCAGCAACGCCGGGCGGTAATTTGGGTGCTGCTCGAGCGCCTGGCTAAAATGCTGGGCCGCCTCGCGCGGGCGGTTGCGTTGAAGCTGCACCAGACCCAGGCCATTGAGTGCTTCCGGGTTGTGTGCGCTCAAACGCAGCGCCTTTTGATAACTTTCCTCCGCCGCCGTGGCTTCGCGCAACCGAAACTGCGCGGCGCCCAGTTTCAAGAAACCCTCGACCGTGTGACTGCGCTGCAAGGTGTAAGTCGTGAACTGTTCTTTGGCGAGGTCGGGTCTGTTTTGCTCCAACCACAGGCAGCCCAGATTGAAACGCGCCTCGGCGAGGTTTTGATTGAGCGCGAGCGCCTGGCGGTATGCGGTCACGGCGTTCGTTGGCTGGCCCGCCCGATGGCAGGCGAGGCCAAGATAATTCCACGCCTGCGCGTTGGTTTTGGTTTGCAGCAGCGACGTGGCGAGCTTGAGTTTCTCCACCGCCTGCACGTAACGGCCCTCGTCGAGCAGTTTTCGACCGTCGAGCAACGCGCGCGGGCCGGGCGGCATGCACCCGGCGAGCGGGACGACGAACGCGAGAAGGAAAACCATTTTCCCCATTGTCCGATTTTTTGTGGTGAGCATCTGGGCTGGTGTTATCATTCGCGCCCTGACGTGTCAAGAAACGCACTGTTGCAAATATTAAACTGGCGGCGCGCCGCGCGGAGTTCCACCTTCCGGCGGCAACCCGCGCCTGGCATCGTCAAGCGCCTCAAGGCGGAACTCCGAACGCGCACCGTGATGACGATGACGGCGTTGTGCTTCGCCCTCCCGCAGGTTGGTTCGGCCGCCGACCCGTTCACGACCGCTCGAAATGCCCCGCGTGCCCGCGTGGTCGTCGTTCAGGACCGCGACGCCACCGACGCCTTTCGCCCGCGACCGGAAAACGTCCAGGTGATGGTGGACCGCGCCGTCAAGAGTCTGACCGGCAAAACCACGCCCCGCGACGCCTGGCTCAGTCTCGTTTCCACCCAGGACGTCGTCGGCCTCAAGGTTTTTTCCGCGCCCGGCCAGAACAGCGGCACGCGCCCGGCCGTCGCCGCCGCCGTGGCGCGCGGCTTGATCAACGCGGGTGTGCCACCGAATCAAATCATCATCTGGGACAAATCCGAATATGATTTGCGGGCGGCTGGTTTTTTCGGGCTGGGCAGCGAACTGGGAATTCGCGTGGCCGGCAGTGCGCAAGCCGGTTATGACCCCACCGTTTTCTACGACACGCCGCTCATCGGAAGTTTGATCTGGGGCGACCTCGAATTTGGGAGGACCGGCGAAGGCATCGGCCGCAAATCGTTCATCTCCAAACTCGTCACCCGCGAAGTGACCAGAATCATCAACGTCACTCCCCTGCTCAATCACAACACCGCCGGCGTTTCCGGCAACCTCTACGGCCTGACCATGGGCAGCGTGGATAACACGATGCGGTTCGAAAGCGAGGCCTCGCGGCTCGCGGGGGCGGTGCCGGAAATCTACGCCCTGCCGGCTCTCGGTGACCGCGTGGCGTTGAACATCGTGGACGCGCTGATTTGCCAGTACGAAGGCGGCCAGCGCGGATTGCTGCACTACTCGACGGTGCTGAATCAACTTCGGTTCAGCCGCGATCCGGTTGCGCTCGACATGCTCTCCATCAAGGAACTGGACCGCCAACGCCGCGCGGCGCGCGCGCCTTACGTCAAGCCCAACCTCGAATTGTATCGCAACGCCGCGCTGCTCGAACTCGGCGTCAGCGACGTGACCCGCATCGCGGTCGAGACGCTGAAGTGACGCCGGCGTGTTCCGCGCGAATACATTTCCTGTCTCGACTCCATGAGAATGTCCGGTTTTTAACTCCATGAAAATGTCCTATTGAGGCCGGAGATGCGGTAGCAACTCTGGCCACAACATGGAGAC